>JAECRX010000002.1 GCA_016292335.1 Candidatus Sifarchaeum subterraneum
ACAGAAGTATCCTATCAACCAAAGTTATCAGGAAACCTATGTTAACAGGATATGTTGGCGCAAAACTAACAGCGTTACAAGTAACAGGAGTGCGCCTATGACAGTACTTTGCCAGAAGTGCCCGGATTTGTATGCATACGGATGGTCTTGGAAGTGTTCTCCCAACAACAGAGCAGCTGCAAATCCGAGAATCACAATCAGCGGGATCGTATATCCAAGCAAAGTGACAAAGAGGAACCGGCCGTAGAGAATCCCCAGTACAAAAGCCCAATGATAATGCTCAATCCACGTCAGCCATCCAAACCCAGTTTTCGCAATCTTCTTGTCCGGCAGGACGCCAGCCATCCAAATTTTATCTGCAATAAGTCCGAAGATTAGTCCAACCCAGAAAAGAAACCAAATATCTATCAAACAACTTCACCAAGAGAAATTCGTAACCAAAGAATTCTTTACAGCAAAATCTATCGGTAAACTATATAAAAATATTTATATGGTATATATCATGGGAAACGTAGCTATTCATCTCTCCCGTGAACAGGGGAGCATTCTCGCTTGTTTTGATGTAAAAGTAAAAAAAATTAGCGTAAGAGATTTCTAGAAATCACTAACCTTTGAATGTCCGAAGTACCTTCAGCAATCGTCATTGCACGTGCATCTCTAAAATACCTCTCAAGTGGATAATCCTTTAGATAGCCATAATGACCAAAAACTTGCAAACATTCTGAAGCAGCCTTTAAACCTATTTCAGTAGCGTAGAGTTTCGCCATTGTGGATTCAATAGCGTAATTCTCTCCTTTATCACGCTTCCAACAAGCTCTATAAGTAAGCAAGCGAGCTGCATCTATTTCTGTCCTCAAGTCTGCTAGCATGAAACTAATGGCTTGGAAGTCTTTAAGTTTTTTTCCAAAAGCTTCTCGTTCTTTAACCCAAGCAATAGCTTCTTTCAAAGAGGCTTCAGCTATGCCCAAGGATACGGAGGCAATCCCGATTCGTCCGAAATCCAATACAGCTAGTGCAATGCGTAATCCTTGACCCTCTTTTCCAATTATATTTTCTGCAGGTACCCTAACATCATCAAATATTACTTTTCCCATGCCACAAGATCTTAGCCCCAAGGAGTTGTGTGGCTCAGCTTTTACCCACTTTCTTCCACACAAAAAGCAGTTATCCCTTTATATCCTTTTTCCGGAGCTACATTAAAGAATGTAATATAAGCATCAGCCAAGCAAGCACCTGCCACGATACTTTTTTCACCATTTAAGATGTAATCATCTCCATCTCGAACAGCAAGAGCTTTTATAGCTGCTGCATCAGATCCGGCGTGAGGTTCAGTAATGCCAAAGGCACCAATCAATTCACCAGTTGCTAAACGTGGTAGATATTTCTCCTTCAATTCATCGGTTGCATACACAGCTAAAGCTTCGCTTAATAAATAATGGACGTCCAAATTTGCTCCAGTTGATGCAGATGCTTTGGATACTTCTTCAAATAAAATAGATCCAAAAAGGCTCTCTTTTATTGTCCCTCCAAACTTCTCAGGGATGTTAAAATTCAACCACCCAAAATCACCCATTTTTTTCATAAAACCTTTGTCAAAATCATTTTTTTCATCCAATTCTTTCTGTTTGGGTGCTATTTCCTTTTCAGAATATTCTCTGACCTTTTCTTGAAATTCTATTTGCTCTGGGGTTAAACTGAAATCCATAGTTATCCCACCTATTCTTTCGTGTGGATGTTCGAAGGTTTATTATGGAATATTTAAAGTTTCCGACCTAATTATATTACACATACTTTTAATTGGATTTAGACAGTCTAAAAAGGAAGAAATCAATTTTTTGTGAAATAAAAGATCTCCAAGCAAAGTAAGGATCCTATCTAAACCCTGATCTGAGAGGGGATGTGAGTTCTTCCAAAAAGAAAATTATCTTAAAGCCATTGGATATGTGAAAATTTAATTAAAATGAATGAAAAAAACGATAATACGTGGTTCAGTATATTGATTATCGATTTTCTTATTAAATGAGTGGATTTTCGAATAACAAGTAAATTAAACTACTTTATTTTCAAGGTATCCGATTCCTTCAATCCAAGATTTGATTTGATCTCCTCGATTCAGGGGACCAATCCCTGCGGGGGTTCCAGTAGCGATAAGATCCCCTGGCTCCAAAGTCATAACCTGTGATATAGAATGAACCAAAAAGGGGATTTTGAAAACCATTTCTTTTGTATTACCATCGTGCCTGATTTCTTCATTTACCCACAGTTTAATACTTAGCTGGTGAGGATTCTTTATCTCGTCTTTCGTGACAATCCATGGGCCTGTTGGTGCAAAGGTATCGAATCCTTTGCCCCTCAAGAGTGTGAAATCTTTTCGTTGTAGATCTCTTGCTGTTATATCGAGGAGTATTGTGTAGCCAAAAATGTGTTCATAGGCCTTAGACTCTTCAATAAATCTTCCTCTTTTTCCAATTATGAATGCTAATTCAATTTCATGATCTACATGTTCGGAAATTTCAGGATACACTATCTCATCATTATGGGCGATTATGGCCGAGGGCGGTTTAAAAAAGAGAATTGGCTCCGATGGGACTTCTTTTCCTTCTTCTGCCGCGTGTGATGCATAATTTAGCCCCAGACAAATAATTTTCGATGGATTCTGAATAGGAGGCAAGATTTTAACCTTTTTAAGCTCTTTACCTCCCCCTAAATTGTCAAAATTGATTTTTTCCTTAAACTCACTATATCTTTTTATAAGATCAATCAGATTTTTATAGGGAGGATCTGTTAAACTACTGATGTCAAATACTTGGTCTTCAATAAGTATTCCTATTTGGTTTTTATCAAAAAGCAGAAATTTCGTCATGAAGAGCCCTCCACAAATACCATGTAAATAAGTTGCTCTATCGGTGAAATAGATCTTAAGTTTATTTTATAACTATTGCTATTTGGTAACTAGTTATTTACTGATCCTGCACTTCTATTATTAAATTTAAAAAAGCAAATATAGTTGCAATCATCGAATTTACAAAACTAGCATTATAAATAACAGGTCTTGTAACATACTAAAGTTACTTTTTATGTTAAGTCAATATTCTTAAAGGGCGATGATTAAACATGCTAATTGATGCTCATAGTCATTTAGATATGTACTTGTATAAAAAATACGGAAGAAGTATTCGCCCAATTTTAAAGGAAATAGAAGAAAATAAGATCGTAACCATATCTAATTCTTTAGATGTAACTTCCTATACAGTCAACAAAAAAATAGCTAGAATGAGTAAGTACGTAATTCCTTCCTTTGGAGTGCATCCTGAAAATGCACATAAATATGTCCATAAAACTGATTTAATTAAGAAGCTAATTGAGGAATGTGATATTATCGGAGAAATTGGACTAGATTATTACTACGTAAAGGATCACAAGAAATATCCAGCACAAAGAAAAATTTTTGAGTTGTTTTTGTCAAAATCAAAAAATAAAATCATAACGCTCCATACAAAAGGAGCAGAAAGAGATATTCTGAACTTATTGAATAAACATGGAAACAAAAAGGTCATTATTCATTGGTATTCTGGTGATTTAGATACTCTAAAAGCGATGGTAGAAAAGGAGTTTTATTTTTCAATAGGACTTGAAATTAATTTTTCAGATCACATAAAGGACATAACTAAGTTAATTCCACTTAAACAGATACTCACTGAGACAGATAATCCTGGAGGTCAAAAATGGGTAGCTGGAAAGAAAGGTACGCCTTTACACATAAAAGATGTCATTACCGGACTTAGTAAAATTGAAGATAAGAGTTTTGAAAAAATAGAAAAACAAGTTCAAGAGAATTTTACTCGTCTTGCTGAGAATATTTCGATCCCTCTGGAATTATAACCTGAGATGAAAAATAAAAATATTATTAAAATTTTTGCAAATTACCATACTTCATGTTTGTAGTGGTTTATTCAATATCAGCACTTTTGTTTCTCATTTTGGGATTTTTGATTTTTCGACGAGTAAGGAAAGATTATCAAAAATATAAACAGCTCACTCCCTTTTCATCTTTTTTAGAATTTTTCATATTTACTGTTCACGGTTTTTTCATAGGACTATCACAGCCACTTTCAGGTTGGTTTCAAATCAGTGAAAACATAATTTTAGTTCTTCTAGGGTTATTTTTAACCATAGTGGGCGCACTAATTTTATTTTTGGGCTTTTATGATTTTAGGTCGTTCAAAAGAATGGTTGGACACGAGGTAAATCGATTAATAACTTCAGGTATTTATCGATGGAGTAGAAATCCACAATTAGTGGGCTATGGTCTTTTGCTTTTGGCAATTCCACTATTTTGGAATTCTTGGTATGTACTTATCACTGTTTTGTTATATTGGCCTGTGGCTCACAAAATGGCATTAGTAGAAGAAGAACATTTGAAAGATGTTTATGGCAAGGAATACATAGAGTACTGTGAAAAAGTTGGGAGATATTTTCCTAAATTTAGGAGAAAGTAATCTCATACGTATTTAATAATAAAATAATTATTCTATTTGGCAACTAGTTATTTATTGATCCTTTTTGTCTATTAATAGATTGGAGGGACTAGAATGGCTCAGAGAAATGCAGTTTCTAAAATTCGCAAAAGGGATGGAAGGATTGTTCCCTTTGATCAAGAAAAAATCATTA
>JAECRX010000240.1 GCA_016292335.1 Candidatus Sifarchaeum subterraneum
AGCTCCATGTCCACTAATAGAATTGAAATCAATGGGGGAGAGAGAGGAAAAAATTATTAGTTTATATCCTGGTAAATGTCGCGATTCATCTACTCCCCTAAAGGGAGGAAGCATTCTCGCTCGAATCCTGTAAGATGTGCCGAATGCAAGCTATAATAGGCATGAAGTAAAACTGATCTACTGATCGAAAATCATAAACTGAAAATTGGAGAGTAATATAAGATTGCAGACCCTTTCAGCAATTTTCACTCATCTAGTTGGTTATCAACTAAAAAATTTCTTAAATCTTTAGTTCAAGCTACTGGGCAACAGGGAAGTTTATGAAAAATTTCAAATAAAAGGAAATCCGAATTGGCAAACATTAAGTTTTCTGTGGTAGAGAGGATTTTAGTCGCCTTGTGTAAATAACTCAGAGATTCAAAGCAATCTGGATTATTCAAAGAAAAGTTTCTTTACGAAAATATAGATATGTACTGACATCAACATACCTCTACAAAACTTAATAGTTACCCGAATTGTTTTTCCAAAAACTTTTTAAGAGCCTCCTTATATTGTTTTAAGACACTTTGTTCTCAGTTCTATGAATAATTCTCAGAGAGGTGAATACAATAGCTAAACAACTAGCCGAAATGGCACATGAAATTCAATCTAGCTTCAAAATAGTCGGTCGTGACAAGGAGCTAAAAAAGGCTCTGGCAGCAAAAATAGCAAATAAACATTTGTTGTTAGAGGGGGAAGTTGGCGTAGGCAAAACTACGCTAGCGATGGCTATTGGCAATTACTTTTCACAGGAACTTTATCGAATCGATGGTGATGACCGAGCAGGTCCATCGAAACTCGTAGGATATTTTGATCCTCCGATGGTTATTGATAAGGGTTACAATTGGCAAAGTTTCGTTACAGGTCCTCTAACCAGAGCAATGCTTGATGGGCAAATTTTATTCCTTAACGAACTAAACCGTCTACCAGAAGAGACACAAAATACTTTGCTTCCAGCGATGGATGAACACATAGTATACATTCCAAAGCTAGGTGAAATCAACGCCGTAAATGGGTTTTATATAATTGCCACGCAGAATCCAGAAGAGCATGTAGGGACTACTCCTCTTGGTGAGGCAATAAGAGATCGTTTTGTTTGGATAAAACTCGATTATCAATCTGAAGAAGAAGAAGAAAAAATTGTCGAAACCAGAACTGGTTGTTCTGATCCAGAAATAGTTAAAAACGCAGTTTCTATCGTTCGTGCCACCAGAGAACATAGCGACATACGAAGGGGTTCATCGGTTAGAGGCGCAATTGATCTCACTGCAATTATCATGAATTACGAAGAAACAGACATCCAAACATGGATAGATACAGCGATTATGGCTTTGGCGACGAAGATTGAATTGGAAGATGGTGTCGAAAAAAGCATCGAAGATGTTATCACACAAATTGTGAGGGAATATTTCAAAAATTTCGTGAAATAGAGGAGATATCAATCTCCGATGACATGCGTGGGATTTTACCAACATGGAAATACTCCAAAGAAAAAAGGTTAGAAGCAGAAATCAAATCTGGTAAACGTTCACAAAAAGTATATGCAAAGTTAGCTCATGACTTGGGTTATGCATCTATTTTAAAACTAACAAAAGAAGCAATCAAACACGAAAATGTTTCAGCCATTCTTGGACTAGCCCAAGCAAGCCAATATGCTGTAGCAGATGCAGTATCAAATGAACAGGGCGTAAAATTTTTTGTAAAACAACTTGACAAAGGCCTAGCTGCTGCGCCAGAACTTTTCTTCAGGTTAAGAACCAATCTCTCTCCTAAATACCGCTCAATATATCGTAGACTCGCAAGGACACTAATACTCAGATCATCACTTAATATAAGCGGAAAAGGCTTAAGAGGAGAAATCTACAAAAAAACAGAATACTTTCCTGGCTTGGATGAATTCGATATTGAAGAAACATTAGAAAAATACATGGAAAGCGGTTTAAGTTCTACCCTGACCTATAAGGATATTGTCGGTCTAACACGACATGAAAGAAAAAAAGTGGGCATACTCATTTTTGATACGAGTGGAAGTATGTATGGCAAAAAAATGGTAAACGCAGCTTTGACAATAGCCGTTTTAGCGTATCACATGAGAAATGATGATTACGGAATTGTTTTATTCAACACTGAAGCAGAAACTATCAAAAAGCTGAAGGAAAGCATATCAATAGATGATCTTGTGGATAAAATTTTAGAATCACAACCTGCGGGCTATACGAACATTGAGGATGCACTAAGAAAGGGGCTACAGGAGTTAAAAAAGGTCCCGAGAAAAAGAAAATGGGCAATATTGGTAACCGATGGTGATTATAATCGAGGCGGTGATCCAAGGCCTCTAGCCCGAAGTTTCCCGCAACTACATGTAATACAACTGCCACATGCTGAAAAGCCCACCTTTGCCCCTGACCGTGGTGATCATGTATGTAAAGATTTAGCGAGAATTGGGAAAGGAAGATATGCTCATGTACATAAACACGAAGATATACCTAAAGTATTAATGAAAATGCTGAAAAGATTAGGTTAAGGAAAAGAAAGATTTTTTTTTCTTGCGGGGGTGTCCGAGCTGGTCAAAGGAGACAGGCTCAGGACCTGTTGGCGTAGAACATTTACTTAGTGATGCGCAAGCCTGCGCGGGTTCGAATCCCGCCCCCCGCACCATCTCTATGCGCAATAGGTTTTAGAACCTATAAACAAGAATTCAAGGCTTTCGGCTAACAACAAGCAGTCAACTCTTTACAAAAAGAAAATAATCGTTTCAGTTAGGAATCCAGTTCTTTTTTTTTTGAAGATAAGTCGTTAAAATGGCAAGTTCTTAAATTTTCCTTATTAAAAACATATTAACAAAATTTCCTGTGATTAATTCAATTGAAATATCATCTCTTTTAAGAATGTGCTTAGGGTCTATATAATCAATTGTAAATCCATATTTTTCTTCATCATCTTTAATGCTCTTTTCATTCCATTCTATAACACAGATTAAACCACTTACTTTCATAACTCTTATGCATTCATTGAGAGCAACCTCTCTATTTTTAATGTGCTGGAGAGTATCGTACATGAATATGCCATCAAATGACTCATCAGGAAAATTAAGACGTTCTGCATTTAAATGCTGAAATTTTATCTTATCTTCTACACCAACAGCTCTTGCATTATCCTTCCAATCAGACATAGTAAATCCATGATGATGAGATTCATGTTTCCCGTCATGCTCACAATGATCTGTCTCATGGGGTTCCCATTCAGGGTCTTCTTCGGGTTGTCCTGTTAAAACATTAAAGCCATTTATTGCAAGTAAAATTGACATTGCTCCGAATACCCGTACCTATATCCAAAATCTTAGAACTTTTATCCAATCTAAGATTTTTAATCACTTTATCTATGAAATCAGCGTCCTTTATAAAATCTTCATGAATAACTTGCTTGTATTTTTCTAAACTCATAATTCATCCCTTTTACATTTTATCTAACTAGGAATTGTCCATAGGACTAACCAAATTTTATTAGATTTTAGTGATCTTTAAATGCTTAATTGTATAATTACTCTACTATAAATGCAAAGTATTTACTTTAAGTGAATCAGTTGGCGGGTTCTAATGCTGGTTCGAATATCTTACACAGCATTACGTTGTTCAATATGTTTCAGAGCTTATAAGCAGAAATGCCATGGAATTAACTAATCAGAAGAACGTTTAACCGAATTTGTCGAGTTTAGACTATCAGGAGTAAATTGAAATTAAGGTTTTGCAGATAAAAGAAGTTCAGAGAAGGGTTCGGCAAGGATTTTGCATAGCAAATCTGCAGAGTCTGGGCGAAGGCACACAATTAATTTATTTTAATATTTTTCCAGTTTCAGTAAACCATAAATACAAATCTAATTCTCCCAAACATAGATTTGATTCTCTTGCAATTTTTTTCAACAAATCCTCAATTTCAAGGTATTTTCTTTTTGTAAGCACATTAGGCCTTTCAATTAATTTATAGCTTGTTAAGACATCGATTATATGAAAGTCTATGATTGCTAGATTATTATGGCCTATATTTCTGAGGAAATGACTCCCTTCTTTATAGCCGATTCCTTTCACATTCTTAGCTACCCATTCTCTTAGTTTATCCTCATCATTAAAGGATTTAATAATATCTTTTAGCGAATTCTTGTATTTTCTTGCCTCTCCAATATATTCTGCTCTTTTATTAGGGTAGCGATAACCAAGTTCCTTTAACTTTTTTGCTAACTGAGGTTCAGGTAGAGTTAGAAAACCATCCCCAATCTCATTCTGGATTTTTATGCTTTTTTCAGCATTGAAATTTGCAGTCAGAATGCAGAAGCAAAGTTCCTTAAAAATTTCGCTGCATGGCTTACTACCTGCTTCTTTGAATTCTTTCATGCGGGCATCTATTAGTTTTTTTACTTCGCTCTTTTTTAAATTTTCAATATATTCCAATAATCTTTTCATATGCTTTATCATCTACCTCGCAAGAAGACCCCATGCGTGAGCGTGGGGATGAACTGCGTTTTTTCAAAGTCCCGGCCAGCGCAGCTATCAAAGATTTTGTCAACTTCCCCTCCCCAGCCAGAAACAACGTCTCAACGTCTTTGAAAGGATATACGGCCTCCTTTCCATTCGGGTATGTGATGATTAGAGCATTGCCTTTTTTGGCGAGTTTGTAGCCGAAATCTGTTAAGAAGATGATCAATTTGAACCCCTTTATATATGATCTTGACATGCCAATTTTTTAAGGATTTTCTTTATAAAGAGAATGACTTAAATTGGCATATCTTTATATACAATTTCGATATGCCAATAATTTGGAAATACAAATGCGAGTATGTAAAGGCGTTTTCTGGGGTTTAGAAAATTTTATAATGGGGTTTCCCGATAGATTTTGTCGGAAAGACTCCTCTACGATTTTATCAACGGAGTGGGTTAGTTTTGAAACCAAAGGTATATGTTTCGCGAGTAATCCCAAAGCCAGCTCTAGATATGATCGAAAAAGAGTGCGAAATGGGACTTAACGAAAGTGATGTCCCTCACACAAAGTCTGAATTAATAGAAAAAATGAAAACGCTCGATGGGCTTGTCTGTTTACTTACAGACGAAATCGATGCTGAGATCTTAAAAACAGTGAAAGATGCCAATCCAAATTTTAAAGTGGTCAGCAATGTAGCGGTGGGCTATAACAACATCGACTGGAAAGCCGCCACTGAATTAGGTATCGCAGTATCTAATACACCAGGAGTACTAGATGACACAACGGGTGACTTCGCGTGGACCCTTCTCATGGCAATCGCTCGACGTGTTGTCGAGGCAGATAAGTACTTCCGCAAAAAGACATGGAAAGGCTGGGGAATTATGCAATTCCTTGGTAGCGACGTCTACGGAAAAACGCTGGGCATTGTAGGGGTTGGACGTATAGGCTCCGTAGTAGCTAAACGAGCTCAAGGTTTTGATATGAAGGTTCTCTACACAGACGTTGCACGATTTGAGAACCTTGAAAAAGAATTAGGAATCCAATACGTGGACAAAGAGACACTTCTCAAAGAGAGCGACTATGTGACGTTACATGTTCCATTACTTCCCGACACAACGCACTATATTGGCGCAAAAGAACTAGAAATGATGAAAGAGACCGCCTATTTGATTAATGCATCGAGGGGACCAGTGGTTGATGAGAAGGCTCTGGTTAAGGCTCTTCAAGAGAAAAAGATCGCTGGTGCTGCACTGGACGTCTTTGAAATGGAACCAGCAGCTGAGCCAGAACTTTACGAAATGGACAACGTTGTATTAGCCCCTCATATAGCAAGCGCTTCCACAGAAACTCGAACTAAGATGGCGACCATGGCTGCTGAAAATGTGATTGCTGGCGTCAAGGGACTGAAACCACCAAATTGTGTAAATCCAGAAATTTTTGGATGACCCTCTAAAATTAAATCTAGAAAATGGAGAGAAGATTATGCCTAAAATGCAAGTAGCTGAAGTGGTTGTGAAAATTCTTGAGGATGAAGGAGTAGAAGTAATGTTTGGAATACCAGGGGCAGCAATCAACCCCGTGTATAAGTACCTCGGTCAATCGAAGAAGATCAAGCACTATATTGCACGACATGAAGAAGGAGCTTGTCACGCAGCTGACGGATACGCTCGAGCTACTGGAAAAGTAGGTGTTTGTATCTGTACGAGTGGACCTGCTGCTACGAACTTTGTAACAGGACTCTACACCGCTCAGGTTGACTCAATTCCAATTGTTGCTATAACGGGAACGGCTGTTCGCGCCGTTTTGGGGAAAGAGGCATTTCAAGCGGTTGAGATAGCTGATATAGTAAAACCTGTGACAAAAAAGAGTTATTGTGTCCAAGAGCCTTATCGTCTACCAGGTATAATGAGAGAAGCATTTAGAATTGCGAGAGAAGGAAGACCAGGACCTGTGCTTATCGATCTCCCCGTCGATCTCCAGCGAGCCGAAATCGAATATGACCCCGAAACAGATCGTAGTTTAGACTTTTCAGTACCTAAGGCAAATGAAAAACAAATCAAAAAAGCAATCGACATGATCCTGGAAGCTAAGAATCCGATCATCCTGGGTGGAGGAGGAGTTCTTATCTCGGGTGCTGCCAAAGAACTTCAAGAATTAGCAGAATACCTAAGTTTACCCATCTGTGCTTCGTATATGGGGAAGTCTGTAATAGATAACGCACATCCCTTGTATTCGGGTCAGGTAGGAACGATAGTCCAGACTAGACTTGGTAATAAGCTCTTTTGTGAGAGCGACCTCGTTCTGGCGGTGGGCGCACGCTTTGTGGACAGACACACGGGTGAATTGGAAGTGTATACCGACCAAGGCAATCGCAAGTTCATCCACATTGACATTGATCCCCTACAAATTGGTAAGATCGTTCCAACAGAGTTAGGAATAGTATCAGATGCCAAAATAGCATTGCAGATGTTAATTGACGAAGCTAAATCACGAGTGGGAAAAGTCGAGCCAGATGAATGGGTATCTTCGATACCTGATAGACGCAAAGAGCTCGCAAGGAAATTAGACTTTGATGATGTGCCGATCAAACCGCAAAGAGTCTTCAAAGAAATGAATGAGTTCTTCGATGAAGACACAATATTTGTGACATCTGTAGGATTAAACCAAATTTGGAGCGGTCAGTATCAAGACGTCAAGAAACCAGGACATTATAAAGTCTGTGGTTGTGCCGGAACTCTTGGCTGGGATCTTCCAGCATCGATTGGTATTAAAATCGGAGATCCTGATAAAAAGGTCGTTGGCATAACAGGCGATGGTGGATTAGGATTTATGGTAGAAGAACTAGCGATGGCAGCACAATATCGCGTACCCATTGTGATGGTGGTCATCAACAATGGTTTCCTGAGTTTGATTAGACAGAATCAAAAATACGTCTACGACTACCAGTACGCCGTTGAACTCTGGTACGACAGAGAACCGCAAGAAAATCCAATAGGAATTGATTTCGTTAAGCTTGCAGAAGCTTTTGGAGTATATGGAGAAAGGGTTGAACGACCAGAGGACCTCAAGCTTGCTTTCCAGAGGGCACTAGATAACGCTCCCGCAGTTATAGACATTATTTGTGAACGTGAAGTCGATTGTAGCATGGGATCAGCGTTGGACTCAATAGCTGAGAGAGGATAAAATAATGAAGAAAAAATAAAGGGCGGTGAAAATTTGACAAAACACTGGGACCTTTTTATGAAAGTTGGCATAGTGCACGGAATGGTTTTCCCAGAATGCCTTGCGGGAGAAGGGCCAATCTTAGAGACTTTGACAAAGATAGCCGAAGACGGGTTCTTCTCGGCTGTAGATTACGGTGGCTGTAAGGATGCTTCAATCAAAGGCGATGTAGCAACGCTCTTAAAAGCCTCTCGCTTAACCATTAACTTCTCGGCTCAACCCGCCTTATTGCTTCCAAAACTCGATTTAAATGCACTAGACGATGAACTACGAAACAAATCCATACAGGCAATAAAATCATGCGTTGATGAGGCATATGAAGTTGGCGCAGAAACCCTTACCGTCCTAAGCGGACCATATCCAGGTGATGCAGACAGTGAAAAGGCGATGTCGCTATTAATCGATTCTTTAAAACAACTATGCGAATATGCAAAAAGTCAGGGAAATCTAGCGATCTGCTTGGAAGTATTCGACCGTGAGATCGATAAACGCTCCTTAATAGGTCCATCGGAATCAGCAGTGGAAGTCGCTAAAGCAGTACGTGAGGCAGGATATCCTACTTTCGGTTTGATGCATGATTTAAGCCATCTTCCTCTGCTTTATGAAACCCCTGCCCAGGCTTTATCAACTACGAAAGACTATCTTACATTAGTGCACCTCGGAAACTGTGTAATGGATCAAAGCAATCCGCTGTATGGTGATAAACATCCGATCTTTGGCGTTGAAGGAGGAGCGAATGACGTACCAGAGTTAGCAGAATATCTTAGGACACTTTTTGATATCGGTTATCTAAGTAAAAGGAAGCGTGCTTTCGTCAGCTTTGAAGTAAAACCTTATGGAAACGAGACTTCTGAAATGGCTATAGTTAACGTGAAAAGAACCTTAAAAGAGGCTTGGACACTAGTTTAAGCCCTCTAACCTTCTTTTTATTTTTTGTCGCGAATAAAATGATTTTTCAATAGAGTCTCGTCTGTTACGAGAGCAAAGATATACTAAGTTTCCCGATAGACTTTGTCGGAAAATTTTCGGGGCGTCTGTTAGCAATGGCCCTAACCATATTTTGGACATTCAGGAGAGGAGTATTTTGACCGAGTACGACTTTACAGTAGGTACGAAGATACTTGCAGTTGCAACGATTCTGTTGTTCTCACAAGCGGCTTGAGCGCTTTGCTATACCAGGATAACCCCTTTCTATGGCTAAATCTGATAGCCGCCGTGTTTTCTGCCATTGCGACATATTACGCTGCAACATACCGGTCAATGGGAATGTATTATTCTAGGGGGCGCTATATGCCCCCACAATACCTGGGTGAGGGATCGGCCGCCTTTACTTTCAGTATAGTGGCCTTCGGTGCTACCACCATTGTTCTCATGATTTGGATAGCCGTAATAACGTTGTACAGATCAGACATCCCATTTACGCTCACAAGCCTCCTATCCTTAGCTAGCGGTGTTATTGCTCTGATTGGAGGTATCATCGCAAAAAGGGAGTGGGAGGAGTAGCCTTGCTCTTACATTATGTCCATCAGAATCACAGAGTGTAGCAGGAAACATGATGCGGCATGAAATGATGAAGCGTGGAGACTCGTCCCCTCTTCTCTAACTCTCTTTTTCAATTCGATTAGAGGTTGCTATAATGAATAAAATGAATTATACAATAACGGAATACTGTGAATATACCGTTCATAGTACGTTCTTGTGCATGAGACGTGCCGTCAATGATAGTCCAACGCTTAAGACGGTCTTCGAATGACTCGCAGGGGACGACAAAGGTTATAAAAGTTCAATCACCGATGAATATAGTTTCTGAAAAAAATAGATAAAATGACCTTATTTAGGTGTTTTTTTCTTCAAGTGATTTCAGAAGATTATTCGCAACAATTACCGCCTTATTAAATAAAGTTTCCGAAATATGATCCGTATCATAAAATTCCCGTAACTTTTCTTCATCGATAATTTGGGAAGTGCCATCAGGAAACAATAAAACGTCAATCTCCAAGTCTACGTATTGGACTTTCCCTGGGTAGAGTTCTATCGGGGTATTAATGTTGAAATATGTTCCTTTCAGTTCTCCGTCTTCATTGTAGTAAGACGTAGAAAAATTCCATTCATTTTCCTTAAAGCAAGTTATTCCATAATCCCCCTCTTCTTTAGGAACATTTAACCCATCGTAAAAGCCTCCAGGGGAAAAGTATCGTATAATCTTTATGCAATCATTAAGTTCAACTATTCTTCCCGGACCAAGATAAAAAATTCTTCCATCGAGTTTCATATGATCCATATATAGTTCCTGGCCTACTTTAGGCAATTTATCACTTAAGATTTCCATTAGGTTATTTTGAATTAGATCTTTTTCTTCCGGTTTTTGAAGTAGAAATTTTTCAGCTAGGTCAATAGCTAGCGAGAATTCGGGGCCAAATGACTTTAATTTGTGGTGTTCAGGAATTGTAGGAATAATCTCACTTCGAATTTCGTCCAATTTCCCCTTGGATATTTTTGGAAAAAGTAAGACAACTTCCTTATATCCTTCTCTAAGTAATGCTGGAGACTTTATAGTGTGATGCTTCTTTAATAGTTCTTCAGCTTCTTTTGCCAGTTGTTCAACTTCATTAATCAAGATAGGGGGTTCTTGACTGGCCGCGGCAGTTCTCCATAAAATACCCCAATTGTATGGCATAATGGCTTTTCCAAGGTGATATAAAGAGCTTCTTTTGGGACCATAAATTCTTTTACTGATTTTCACCGTTTGGGTAGGAATCAAAACGGCATATTGACCAGGAACAGTAATTTCTCTACTTAAAACTGCTTTCTTCTTTTCCTCGTTTCTTTCTGCTTCAACAACTCTAACTAATATTTCATCACCAGTGGATGATTCACAATCAAAGAGAATACCATCTAATTCTCCTAAGTCGATATAACTAATGTTCTTCTCCTCTATTGTTTCTATCACTTTTCCTTTGTAAAATCCACCAACAAGGGCTTTTCGTTTGAGGACAACGAGATCTAAAAAGATATCTTTTAGTTTTTCCAAAATGGAATTCAAATCATCAAAGAAACTTGGATTCGCCCTTATTATCACCCCTTGTTTGTCTTTCCTGTCATGAATATCAATAGTGGGGTGCTCCACTGATGAAGTCTGTAATTTGAATCTTTCTCGAATAACTTGTGAACTTTGTGTGATTGCAAATCCAAAATCTTGTAGCAGTTTTGTCAATGAAGTTGAATAGATTCCCCTAATTCTTGCAATAGACATCATTGTTCACTACTGTAATTTCGATGATATGATTGGCTATTGTGATCAGAATACTTGAATTAACATTATTAATTGTTTCGAAATAATTAACTTTTATGAAAAGATTTTATTTAGGAAAAGAGTTTTGTTAAAAAGTAAGAGCTTAAAGTTGTTCTGTTAGTTTAAATATAGTTGACCCAGAAACCAAACTGCTTTTCATGGGGGTAAAAAATAATTTGAAGATAAATACCTTCTTTTCCAACAAAAGAGGGGTTTCAGTGATTGTTGCTACTCTTTTAATTTTCGCTATTATCTTTTCAGCCACAATGGTTGCATATTTAACGTTTTACCCGATTATAAACAGAAGCCAAGATAAAGCCACGATTTTAGAAGTAGAAAAACAAATGCTTACACTAGACCAAAATCTAAAGGCGGCTTCCCATGGAAGTCTAGGGAATCAAAAGCTTACACAGTTTTCTATGAAACGAGGAGAGCTTAGCTGGCTAGAGAGCAATAATATTAATCTAACTCTAACGGGTGGAGCAACTTCTTTTCGATATAACCGATCAGATGGCCAACCTTTCTCTTTGGGAAGGATAGTATATTCAATACGTAGCCAGGCATTGTTAGACATAGAAGTTTATGGAAACGAAAGTTTGAATGGGGATGAATTACCTATCGCAGTAGGAACAAAACCCGGTTCAAACGAAACATCATCACTCATCATTTACAGAACCGCGTATGACAAATATGAGATACGTCTAGGATACAGACTAAAGCTATACAATTACGAAAGGACCGATGGAACCAATGTCCTCAAGATCTTCATGATACAACTGAACAGCACCGATGATCTCTGGCCAACTGGTGCGGGATCACAAAGGATAATGGCAGAAAAGCGTGAGGTTTTAACCACAGTGAAAGAATTTTCAGGAGCCCTCAGTATATCAGCAACCTATCAATTCGGATGGAATCAAACAGGACCACCAAGAACCGAAACAATATATGATACAAGTGAAACGACCATAGTAGAGATATATCACATCATCTTGTGGATTTCTCATTTATAATATGCTTGTAATAATACCAAAAATCGAAAGGAAGGATTTTAAAACAGTGCTAGAAATTCTATACTCCATTCTTATTTTTTCGAAAAGATATTGAAAAAGAAAATTAATTTGAAATAAAACTTGCTTAAAATTCCTCTAAGCAGGATTTTTAATTAACGTTCCACAACGTTCGATGCTTAGTAAATTGAATGGAGGCCTAAGAAGATGATTCCAAGAGGCAGAAGAAAGATGAGTAAAAAACAAATGCAGAAAATGATGAAACAAATGGGTCTAAAAGAGATTCCCGATGTAACTGAAGTCATCATAAGGTTAGTTGATAAGGAAATAGTGATTTCCGATGCACAAGTAACTCGTATGTCAGCAAGTGGTCAGGAAGTTTATCAAATCGTCGGTGAAGGCGAAGAAAGGGCGCTCAGTGAAGAAATTGAAACAGAAAAAGAACCTGAGATTCTAGAAGAAGATGTGCACCTTGTTGCCCAACAAGCAGGAGTTAGCATAGAAGCAGCAAGAAACGCTTTAATTGAAGCAGAAGGTGACCTCGCAAAAGCCATCTTATCTCTAAAAACCTTAAAAAGGTAAAATGACTGTACCATTGGTTTTCTTCTGATTCTAACTTCAAAAGTTACCAGAAAACCACTTATGATCTAAGAACGTTCATCCTCATTTATAAATCATATACAAAAACGAGGAAAACCACGTTCCTGATTATTTGAGTTTAAACCATGAAAAGCTATGAAGAGATACATCTTGAGAAATAATTGGTTTTTCTGTATTAAAAGGTGAAATCAAAAGGTAAAATCCAATTAAATACATTCAATTATAATCAAAAGAATTTTCGGATCTAAAACCTAATCTTAAAAAGCATTGAAGATTTTAAAAGCAATTTGGTTTATATAAACAAGCAGAAATCAAATCTAAAGAAAGTAATTAATTC
>JAECRX010000241.1 GCA_016292335.1 Candidatus Sifarchaeum subterraneum
AGTTTTTACTAGTGCAATATGTGTCAGTTCTGTTTGGATTATTCCATTTTTATTAACTGGGTTCACACATTTTAAACATCCCCCTGCATACATCCACTTGTCTCTGAGGGTGCTTAACTCGTTCTTTTTCTTTAGACTTGGAATCTTTAATCTTATTTTGTTTTCATTTTTGATTATATTTTTGCTATTAAATTCTCATTTTTCTGAATTCATAATTTCATTAAGAAAGCCGTTGATAGCAATTATATCTATTTTCGCATTTATTTTGTACTTTAATTTAGGAGTTCTAAATATAATCGAATCTATTGTTTTATTGCTTGGAGTTTTAGCGATTTTAATCTACTTATATTTATTCCCAAAGATGGCAAATATAGATTACCAAATAAAGGAATTTCCTCTCCTCATATGTTTTGCGTGGTTCTTTATTTTTTTTGCATTGTCTCTTGGGCCAGAGGCCTATATATTTCAATTACTCCCATTTTGGGAGCAGTTGGACGCAAGAAGATTTCTTCAAAGTGTAGCCATACCTGCTTCCATTATAGCCGCACAATCATTATCAATACTCGTCAATTTTGCACAGCAATCAATAAAAAATCCAAATAAATTCTCAAAAATCAAATTTCTCAATTTTTCTCTTCTAATAATAATTTTCAGCCTTTTTTACATTCCTTTTTTAGAATATCATCCATGGGAAGAACATCCAAATGAGAGGATTTCAAAATCTCTTATTGCTTATTTAAAGGAACACAAAGAATTTGGTAGAATTTTGCCTATTAAATGTCCTCACTGGATTTACTCCCTACCTTATTACACAGATAAACCATTAATTGATGGATGGTATCCTCCTGGAAAGGGTTTGAAACCTTTAAAAGAGCTGCCCTCTTGGAAAATAAATGATCTCAATTATCCGTGGGTGTGGGAGTATTTTATTGAAAATTCTAGTGAATTTGGAATTCGCTGGGTTTTAATGGGTTCAGGAAAATATTCATATTTGGTTCCTCCATCAAAATTTGATTTAGCACTGAAAACAAGGAACTTATACTTGTTTGAGGCAAAATTTGATGTTTCTTTACTTTCTGTTCCAAAAGAAAACAAAGGAACTTTCTCTGTCACGAAATATTCGGCAGAAGAAGTAATTATCAATGTAAAAGATCTCAAAAATCCAGTTTATTTAACAGTAAAAATAACATATTTTCCTAACTGGCGTGCTTATTCTGAAGGTCGTGAATTCAATATTTCCAAAGAAGATAAAATTGGCTTCATAAACATTTATATTGACAAATTAGGCAGTTTTTCAATAAAACTCATATACGAACCAGACACAGAAATAAGAATAATTTCTTTGTTTATATCCACAATTTCAGTGTTAGCATTAATAATTATTGACAAAAATAAGATCATTTCCCAGCTGTTAAAATTCGAAAAGAGGTAAGGTCTCTTCTTTTCCAAGATATAATTATTCCAGATTTTGATCAATCGAGATTTCAACGAGAAAAAAATTTTGAGGTGATTATGTTTCAGTTACCCGCTTTTCTTTCGGATGTATCGGCACTTCTAGGACTTCTACTTGCGATTTTGGTCTTTGCAGTTTTGCTATTCCTTTCAATCCGAATAGTTACAAAGAGAAAAGGGCTTTCAGGTGGATATTTTTTCATGTTACTATTGGTGGCAACTGTGGGGGTCATTGCTGTCCCAACGCTTCAGATTATAGCTAGTCTAATAAGAATTCCACAAATAGCTCCTATAATCGTTTACATTGCCCTTCTATATCTTGTGAGATATCTTTTGCCTTATCCTGGTGGTTCAGACCGGTACTACGATAAACACTATCGGATTCGATGGGAAAACACCATTTGGATTGTGTTCATTTGTTTATTGAGCGTCTATTTAGTGAATGCGCTTACATCATGGGCATTTGGCGTTAGAGTAATCCCTACATATTGAGCATCAAAAAATCGATTTACACCAGATTCTCAAAAGGATTGCGTCACAAATATTTCATAGATATAAACCGAATGCCGAATCAACAATTTTATTAAAGTCCAAACTATTAATTATAGAGTGAGTCAAATGAAAGATGATACTCCACCTAAATATCAAATCAGCGAAAAAACACCAGTATCTGAAGAAATGCCTCCGCCAGACAAAAATTTACTTGAGAAATTGAAGAAAGAGCGGAAAAAATTAGAAGAAGAGCGGCAAAAATTAAAAAGGGAACGAAGCGAATGGGAAAAAATCATCAAAAAGATTGAAGGTTACCAAGAAAAAATCGAAGACCTTGAAAAAAAGAGAAAAGCTCGTGAGAATGAAATTAAAGACCTTTTAAAGGACAGGGACCGTTTAAAAAGTGAATTAGATAAGATACAGAAAGAGATTTCAGAAGAAAAGAACCGGCTTTCTGATGAAAAAGGGCAGATTGATAAAGAGAAAAGGAAAATACGTAAGAAAAATGAAGAATTAGATAGAAAAATCCGTGATATAGAAAGGAAAGAAAAAGAATTACTTCCTATGAAAAAATTAATAGATGACGAAAAACGAGATCTAGAAAGAAAAAGACAAGATGAGGAATCTCGAATACGAGAATTAAATAATAAGATTCCAAGTTTGAAAAAAAGAATGAATTCCTTACAAACCAAAATTAGTGATCTGAAAAACGAATTAAATAGATTAAGAAATGAAAAGAGACAATTAGAACAAGAAAGGAATAGTATCTTAAAAGATTTAAAACATGAAAAATCAAAAATTCGAAATGAAATGAAAAAAATAGAAAGTGAAAAGGCAAAAATTAGAGAAGATAAAAACAATATCAAACGTGAAAGAGATAAATTGGAAAGAGAAAAAGAACTATTAAGAAAGGAGCGTAAAAAACTAGAAGAAGAAATAAGAAAAATAGAGATTCCACCAAAAGAAAAAATAAAAACTAAAACTCCTCCACGGTATTAACATCATATGATTAAGTTTAATGTTTTTTATTTGTATATAGGCTTTTCCAAAACCCGGTATGAAGAGTGAAGATTTCAGCCCCTTATAAGGGTTATGGAGCGAATTCTGTCTTTGAATCCCATCTGGTGGAGCGCAAGAGCTTGTAAAA
>JAECRX010000242.1 GCA_016292335.1 Candidatus Sifarchaeum subterraneum
CCCGTTCTTGCTGATGTTTCATAAAAGCTGAGATTAATGATTCCTCCTACTTTTTCTCCTGTTGCCAAATCTACTTCTCTCCAGTCTTCCAGATCGATTTTATTACCTACTAAAATGACGGGGATGTTTCCACTATGTTGGTAAATTTCGTTCAACCAGTGTTTTATATTCCATATAGAAATTTCGTTTGTAACATCATAAACCACAAATCCGCCCTGTGCACCGCGAAAGTAAAACGGGTTGATAAAACCAAACCTTTCTTGTCCCGCAGTATCCCAGATCGTTAGCTTAATTACATTTCCGCTTATATTGATAGTGCGAATACCATAGTTAACACCTATTGTTGGCTTATAGTCAGTATCAAATTTTCTTTCACAATACCGTAAAGTAAGACTTGTTTTACCTACGGCTGGATCTCCAACAACAATTATCTTGAAGAGGAAGTCTACCGATTCTCCCATCCAAGTTCCACCTTTATGCCAATTCGTAGCTATTAAGTTTCTTGTGTGTTTTGAAATTTGAAAGCAGAATTTTCCATGTTTTATCGACACATATAAGAAGTGGAAGAGTTTAACTCGAATTACCACAGTAGGTGGTTCAAATGATAAATGTTCTTTTACACTCTTCGTGTTTTTACTGCTTCTGCCCCTCTTATATACTTTTCCACTCTCCATCTATGTGTATCTTCGAAGCACAAAGTATCTACTCATCCCAGAAATGGGAAAAACAAGTGGACGAAGGTCAAAGATGAAAATGATCTAATTGCCACCCGTTTCCTATCTCTTGGATGAAAAGATCTCCATTCTAAGAAAGGCGGGATATGAGTTACATCAAAAAACAAATATCTCCTTACCCACGTAATCTTTTCTATTCACATAGAAAAAAATACCATATTTTCATGATAATCAAACAGAAATCATTCGAAATCCTTCGGAAATCATAGAAGAAGGCTGAAAAAAATTCATAGGAATTTTGAAGTATTATCCAATATTATCGGTTAAAAGTTTAATTTTTCTGAGATATTTATGTTCTATTTCTCAAAAGCTCGTGATAAGCTCTGATAATTTTAAAGAATTGAACGGCATCTTGAATAGGCCCTGATATTCCCAAATCACCCTTCATATACTCAAATAGTGGAGATATTGCGCCTTTAAGGATTTGGCTAAACGTTTCTACCCGGCTAATAAGTGCCAAATGTGGCCTATCGATTTCACCTTTTTTGAAGCTCACCGCTTTATCTTTAATTTGAATATAAAGATTCTCAGAAGGATAATCGGTCAGCTCAATTTGGATTATTCGATTCCATCCTTCAAAGCGTACTTTGAGTGATTCCGTAGAGTTCAGATCCTCAATATACTTTACGAGTGTTGATTTGAGTTCATTAATCATCTTTATCAGCAACAGCCTTCTTCTTTGAAGAAAATAGAGACGTAAACATCTTGAATGGAAAATTTCCAATTAATGGGATTTTTCATACTTCGGTCATAACGGGTTATCAACTGAAATAGGGTGCGATCGAATATATAAATATGAGCAAGAAAAGAAAGATCCAATATAAGACGATAGAATTCATCATATTCATCGAATTCCAATCATGAATTCATATTCCCTCATATCTATATTGTCATAAAGATATTTTTTTCGTAACCATTAAGTTTCTTATGGGGTTTGGATTTGAAAGCAGAGTTTTCCATGTTTTATCGATATATATGGTCCCAAAATTTTCTAATTCAAATTTTAGAAAAGTTCTCACAAGGATTTCACAGATTATTTTTAAAGAGTGATCACCTCTATTCCATTGGCTATAGATAATTTAGAGGATGTTCACCTCCTATTTTAAACAAGAGTGATAATATTGATTGGAAAAGAAGAACTTAAACATAAATTATTCGTGGTAATGATTAGAGATTTTTTCCGAATAAATGGCTGTCGAATACTTCATCATAGATATCTTGATACGAAATCACAACCATCGCCTGCTAAAGTACGATGGTTACCTGAATATTCTCAGTTCTATGACATAGTAGGACAAGCGGAGGAAGGAAACTTTTTCTTGATAGATTGCTATTATTTTGAAAACGACATCGAAGGCTATTTTTTGAATCAGGACGACAAGGTTTTTTTTGAAAATGTTTTGAAAAATTGGTCTCTGTTAGAGGGGTTGAAGGAAGAAGTATCACAATCATTCTCTTTTGTTTTTGTATCAAATTTAAGCTATGATGAAAGATTAGTGAACTCAGTGAGAGGAGACATAGACCTACTTACGGAATTTTATGAAAGATTGTGGACGTTGATTAAAGAAGAAGAAGTTAAGAATATGAATAATTTAGATGAATATACTATCTTCGAAGTTTTAGAAAATCTTGAACTATACTCTGCAAAGTTATCTCTCAAGACTCAAAGTATTAGTAACGGAAAGACTTACAAACGTGTTTTGATGCCAAAAGTTCGAAAAATAATTGAATTTTCAACAAAGCCAGAGCTTATGCCCTGTCCCAACTGTGGAGAACAGTCGGTTTTACGTGGCAGCATCTCGGTGTGGATCCTCAAAGAAGCTAAACTATTCACTTATCGATGTAAAAACTGCTTTTACGAATTTGAACCAAAAGGGAACTTTGAAGTTGTCCAAGGTCTAATCGGAATGCTGTGAACTAAAAATTATCAGTTTGGGCTTTCTCTTGTATATTATATAAATAGGGATTAGAGAGTTCATGGGTATAACCTAGTTGTAGTCCTCGGAAATGCACAAGCATCCCTAATGTGATCAAGCTTACAAATCCATGCGATTAAACGCTCTATTCCGAGGCCAAATCCAGAGTGTGGGATGGTTCCGTAACGTCTTAGGTCGATATACCACTGGTAATCTTCAATGTTCAGTCCTTCCTCATCCAAACGTTGTAAAAGTACATCAAGATCATGAATTCTCTGGCCCCCACCTATTATCTCGCCATAACCCTCAGGAGCTAACATATCATCACACTTTACTATCTCAGGTCTTTCTGGATCCGGATAATGATAAAAGGCTTTTATCTGCTTTGGATAATTATAAATGAAAATTGGCTTATCGTAATCCATTGTCAAAGTTTTTTCTTCAATAGTGCCCAAGTCATCGCCCCATTGAACATCGATTTTTTTCTCTTGCAGAATTTCGATGGCATCATCATAACTGACTCTTTCGAATGGTGGTATCACCTGATAAATGGCTTCAGGATCTCGCCCTAAAAATTTGAGTTCATTCGCCATCCTTTTTGAAACCTTTTGTGCAATATAAGAGACCAGTTCTTCTTGGACCTTCACAATGTTTTCTAAATCGCTCCAAGCAGCTTCTACTTCCAAGTGCCAAAATTCCGTCAAGTGACGTCGAGTTCGGGATTTTTCGGCCCTAAAAGAGGGAGCGATCGTAAAGACTTTCTCAAATGCTTGTATCAAAGCTTCAAGATACAACTGCGAACTTTGCGTCAGATAAGCCTTTTGATTTTCAAAGTAATTTAATTCAAAGAGAGTTGCCCCGCCCTCACAAGCTGCAGACACAAACATTGGGGCTTGAACTTCTATCCATCCCCCTTTTTTAAACCATTCTCTGGCTGCAACGAAAACTTGGTTTCTAATTATCATTATTGTTCTTAGTTTTCTGCTTCTCAACCAAAGATGTCTTTGATCAAGTAAGAAGCTGGTACTTTGATCTTTTGTAATTGGAAAGGGTTTAGCTAATCCAACTATTTCCAAGTCATTGACTGAAATTTCATAGCCTTCAGGGGCCCTTTTATCTTCACGAACAACACCGCTCATTTTAAGGGATGATTCTATCGAAATCCTATCTCCTTCTTCGAAAGTTTTTTCGCTGACATTATCTTTGTGGATAACTGTTTGAATCATTCCAGTTCCATCTCTAACGATCAGAAAAACCAAGTTTCCACTTGATCGTTTCCGGTAGACCCATCCTCTTAAAGAAACTTGTTCACCTACAAGATCCTCTTCAAAAATTTCACTGATCTGAATAGAATGGTCATTCTTTGACATTTTTATCCCATTTTTATTTTTCAGTCAATTCTTTACAACTTTTTTCGAAATCCAAAAGAAGGTAAATGTGAGTGGAGCATGATGGAAAGGATGGTAAGAGGGATTTGAAGAAAGATAACGCATATTATTCAATTTTAAAAAGGTCAACATTTAAAGATCTGTCCTTCACATGCGTTTAGTGGGAGTTTCTTGAAATTTTTCGAAAACGGGCTAGTTGGCTTTTTCTGTTCCTCTTTTTTATCGGTGAAGGGTTTTGAGTAAGATTCTCAAAGAGGATTCAAGGGATCCTAAAATGTCCCCTCCGATATACCTTCCTGTATTCATGTTCTGAAAGATCTTTTATTAATTTTTCTTTTAGCCTTAGACATGAGCATTTTGGGGAAAAAAACATGATTAAATCTCTTAGATTCAAAATAGGAATCTATTCAGCTTTTCTTTCAATTCTTTTTCAAACAATATTTTCGAGGAGTATTAGAAAATATTATCCATGTATATATTCAGATATTGCTTTAAATAATAGATCTAGCCCTAAAATATTTTAAGGCAAAAGTTGATCTAAATTATGAAAAAAAAAATAGTCTTGAAATAAAACACACTTCAATAGTTGCAGTTAAATCGTTTAAATGGGATCTTCAAAAAAGGAAGTCGAAATTATGGAATCTGACATGCAAATAAAATTTCATTGTAATTTTTGTGGAAATTCAAGTGCTATTTACATTTGTAAGAAGTGTAATAGTATATTTTGTGAAAAATGTTTGCAGAAAGAACTTAGTGATCTGCTAATATGTTCGAATTGTGGTGGCACTCAAATAGGAGAAAAAAAAGTAGATGATAGAGAGGATGATCCCATGTATGCTTGCCTGAATTGTGGTGAATCAAAAATAAAATGGGGTATAAGGCACATCCGCCTATGCCCTGGATGTGGATCTTCCTTCATTAAAACAATTGAGGCAACAAAAAGAGCTCTTATCAACAAATTCATGAAATTGATTGATGGACTATTTTTCGGATATGAAAAAATTAGGGAGTTTAGCAATACTTATTCAAAATGGAAAAAAAGAATCATTTCATATAGACAAAAAGGGTTAATGCATTATCCATCAATGGAACAAACTCTAATTTCAATCCACGAATCTTTTTCAGAAGTTAAGAATCAAATCCTTCAAAAAGAAAAACAATTGGCGTTCAGAATTAGGAATTTCACAGAAAATTTTTTGGATACCTATATTGATCCACATAATTTTGATTACAGCGATGAAATAATTTTAAGACTAGAAGAAGGGCTCAAATCATATAAGGAATCTTGCGAAAGCGTTTTGAATAAATTTGAAAAAGAATTTAAAGAGTTCGAATTTTTAACAAGCTATCTTGATTCTTTTGAAGAACTCTTTTTCAATTATTTTGAAGCATTAGGATTAGCTGATGATGAATTGCCCGTTTGTGCTTTTCCAGATGTTATTGTTTCAGGAAAAAGAAGGATCTTGTTTGCGACTGATAAGAGCCTGATACTTGTAAAAGAGAAAGGGATTATCAGGAAAAAGCCATCAAAAATCTGTGAATATCTGATTGAAAACGTCAGATCTCTCAAAATTGTAAACGCCCGTTTTAAAAAACCCTTTATTGAAATAAAGACTACAGAAAAGAAAATCAACCTAAGACCTCAAGATGAGAAATTATTATCAAAATTAAAGGACTTTTTGAACATAGCAGTAAATTTCAGGGAATATAACGTTTATAAAGAAAATTTGGTAGAAAATGTCGAATCTCTAAAGATAGATTGCCTGGAAGTCAAACAACAGATCGAGAGAGATATAGATAGAATCTTAAAAATTCGTAA
>JAECRX010000243.1 GCA_016292335.1 Candidatus Sifarchaeum subterraneum
AAGATTTGAGTTGTTTTTTGTAAATAACTTAGAGATATAAAGTATTCTGCTTATTCAAAGAAAAGAATCTTTATGACCATATAGATATGGACTGCCATCAACTCACTCACAAAAAACTTAATAGTTATGAAAAATGAATGTAGATCTATTTCTGAGATTTTTCCAATTTGAATGACAAAGGGAAAAAGCGAAAAATTTTTTGTTCCCTAGAAATTTATTCATATGAATGTAAAGATGTGCGGAATGATAAAATAGGAAAAACATTTTTCACTGAATCTGATGACTTTTTCTAATATGTTAAAGAAAATGCAAGACATTCCCCTAAACAATCTTAAACTGACATTTCTGAGGCTGTAAATTGATTAGATCAGATAAATGTATAATTTGCGAAGGTCAATGTCGTTTCCTCGATGCAACCCAACAAATAATAAAAGATGAAAATTTTTTATCAGAATGGAAATCCAGTTATCGCTCTACATCTCCTGAAGAGGTATTATTATTCCTAGACAGATGGGCTACTAAAGCTAGAAATATTTTGGGCTTAGAAAGCATTGATGAAATAACTCTTGGAGATCTTAAAACATGTTTATTCATAAATGCAATAGAGAATTGGCCGGGTTCAAGTATTTCATCTACACTGAGAACTGATTTGATTAGCAAAGTTCATGAAACATTGGACTTTTTTGTAAAGACCTCAAAATTAATTGAAATAGATCTTAATGATTCAAATTTTAACGGGATATTGCAAAGATTAAATCACTTAAGTTCTCTTGTAAAAGAAACAGATATCAATTTTCAAAGACATCAAGAAAAAGTTGATAATTTATTTATTAAAACCTCAGAATTACTGAGAGAAGCAGGAGCAGATCAAGAAATTTTTCTTAAACTCAATGAACAATTTTCTAATTTACTAAAAGATAGTAAAAGATCAATGGATGTAGCAACACATTTTTTGAAGCAAGGGCAACTCTATTATAAGTCAAATAAACTCCAAGAAGCAATAAAAAGTTTCATGGAAGCCAAAAAAAGCTTCCAAATACTGAACATGGAAATTGATGCGCAAAAATGCGAAAAAATCATTCAGAAACTTGAGAAAATGATGAAAGAATAATCTTTTGAAATCTTGTCATGGATTAGGAGGGAAGAAAGTTTGCTAGATAAATGTCGGAATTTAATCGAAGAAGAAATCTTAGATGAAATTTTTTATCAATGTAAAGTGCAAGAGAAAGGGCTCTCTTCTTCATTTGTTGAAGGATTATGTTTGAAGGAATGGAAGAACTGCGAATTTATTTTTGATCCATCCAGATCACATTTCAAAGGTAAATGGAACGAAATAATCGGGTTAGAAGAAATTAAGCGAGAACTGATTCGTTTAGTTCAACATCCTTTCCTCCTCAAAGACAAAGATATTGAACCTGTACGCGCTATCCTTCTTTTTGGACCTGATGGATGCGAAAAAAGGCCTCTTGTTCAGGCTCTTGCCCATGAAAGCAAAGCAAAATTAGAGATACTCTCGCCCCGGCAGTTCGATCAATTATCCTCACTCATTGACGAAAGTACAGAGTCGACAATATTGTTTTTAGACGAAGCAGACCTTATTGCCCCCCCAGTAGAGTTTAAACAGGTGGCTGTTGCAACATATCGAATGCAAGATCCTCTTATGTCTTTGATGACAGCTATTGCTAAAATCAAATCCACTACAAATCCAGTCGTTTTGATATTGGCAACTGACAATCCTGAATTAATTTCATCGATCCTTTTAAAACAAGAATATGTTTCCGAGTCAATTTATGTCCCACCCCCAGATTTAGAGGAAAGAAAAGCGATTTTCGAGAAATTAATGGCTGAAAAACCATTAGCTAGTGATGTGGATTTTCAAAAGCTTGCAGAAAAGACAAAAAATTTTTCTGTCTATGACATTCGGAAGTTGATCAAGAATGTAGAGCTCAGTTGGGCTGAAAAATCTTTTGAAGAAGAAAAAAAGGAAATCACAATGGATGATTTTATAGATGAAATGGATGAAGTTGTCCCATCGATAACTCGTAGTATACTAAGTAGGTTTGAACAATCTGCAAGAAAGTATGCTGCAATTGAAAAGGAAATCAAAAAAGAAGTGAAATTAGACTGGGATGTCATAGGCGGGTACGAATCTGTGAAAGAGCAATTAAAAAATATTGTTGCGATTCTCACCTCCGAAGAAACAATTCAACAATACGGTTTAAAACCTCCGAGAGGAATACTTCTTTTTGGACCACCAGGTTGCGGAAAAACTTACATGACAAAAGTCATGTCTTCAGTTGCCGATGCGAATTTTCAATATGTTTTAGCTTCCGATTTACTATCGAAGTGGTTGGGTGAATCAGAACAACGAATTAGTGATATATTCACGACTGCAAAAATCAACCCTCCAACGATTTTGTTCTTTGATGAACTGGATGGATTAGCTTTTGAAAGAGCACGAACTACAGATCATCCCTATCTTGTGACTATACTCTCCACGTTTCTCGCTGAAGTGAGTGAACTTACCCCAGATGATTATGTCTTAGTGGTGGGGGCAACGAATCGCCCTGAAGACATAGATCCTGCTTTTCTTCGGCCAGGCCGCTTTGATGAACGAATTGCAATTGGGCCTCCTGATGAACAAGCACGTCGTGAAATATTCAAAATCCACAGCAAAGACTTGCCACTTGCTGAAGATGTAGATTTTGATATTCTAGCTAAAAAAACAAAAAATTATACAGGAGCAGAAATTGAATATATTTGTCATTCCACACAACGAACAGTAGCTAGAGGAGCCATGAGAACAGGCTTTAGAAAAATAACTATGAAGGATTTCCTCAACCAAATCGCAATGACGAAGCCTGATCTTTCTGATGAAGATATCAAAGCTTTCCGGGAAATGGCAGAAAGATTCGAGCGGAGAGGCCATCCTGTGCCCAAAAGAGAATGGGAAGAAATCACATGGGATGATATTGGAGGACTTCACGAAGCAAAAAAATTTCTGAAAGAGCATATCACTATACCACTAAAACATGTTGAAGAGATAAAGGAGTATGGAATGAAACCACGCCAAGGAATCATATTGTATGGTCTTCCCGGTGTTGGAAAAAGTCTTTTGATAAAAGCTGCAGTCAGAGATTCTGGCGCCAACTTTTTCACCTTTTCTGCACTTGATCTAACTTCCATTCTCGCCTATCGAACTGACGGACACAAGAGATTTAGAGAATTATTAAAAGATGCTGAAAGAGTTGCCCCGAGCGTTATTCTGCTTGAAAATATAGAAACCATACCAACAGAGACGGCTGTATTTATTGCGAGTGAGCTCAGTAAGCTAAAACATGAATCGCCAGTTATTTTCGTCTGCGAAACATCCTATTTGGCAGAGATACCAGAAGTTCTCAAGAGGCTTAACCAGATCGAATACATCATCCCAATTCCTCCGCCAAACTTTGAAGAACGTCTAGAGATCCTAAAAATCAAATCAAAGTCTTTTCCAATTGTTGAGGATATCGACTTCTCAAAAATCGCAGAAAAAACCAAATATTTCACAGGATCTGATCTGAACAAACTACTCAGAGACGCATCACATTTGGTATTTTTACGAAAATTAGAAACAAAATCCGATGCAAAAATAACGATGGAGGATATTCTCCAGGCAATCCCCCGAGTTGAGCCTACCCTAACGCAAGATCAGATAGAGGAATTCGAAAGACAAGCTAGAAAAATACAGAGAGGTAAGGTACCATTGCGAAGAGACCCGTCTTATTCGCTTTTTTATGGTTGAATTATTAATTCCAAATATAGAAAAAAAGGGGAAAAGTGGGTTATTCCATTTTTCTCTTTTTTGATTCTAAGATAACAAATGCTACAACTGGTATCGTGGCTACTGTTATTGTAAATGGGCATAAACCCCTTTTCTCGCTAAGACTGGCGTTGGTATCTTCAAGTGTAATATACCATCCTGCGCTAGTGGTTGTGTCCTCCCATTTGAATTCATAAAGAATTCCAGCATTTTGATCCCACCAGTATTCGCCTGTAGTGTCCGTGGTGGAAAATGTACACGTGTAAGCGTTCATAGTCTTGTCGACACTTGCGCCATTTATTTTTCCCTTG
>JAECRX010000244.1 GCA_016292335.1 Candidatus Sifarchaeum subterraneum
GTAGAAGAAGAGATAGAAGAGGAACTGCCTCCACTACCAGTTATAGAAGAGGAACTGCCTCCACTACCAGTTGTAGAAGAAGAGATAGAAGAGGAACTGCCTCCACCACCAGTTATAGAAGAAGAGATAGAGGAGGAACTGGAAGAAAAATTGCTCTGCCCAGAATGTGGTAACTCGATTGAACCTGAGTGGGTCGTATGTCCAATTTGTACAGTATACTTATTATGTCCAGAATGTAAAAATCGGATACAAACAAAATGGGTCGCTTGTCCTTTTTGTGGACATAAACTTCGATAATTTACATTTCAATATCTTTTTTGAAAAATCTTCTGAGCAACAGATATAGTCTTTTTGATTAGTTAGAGATCTTAATCAGGGATCTTTCAATCTAATAGCTAAATCATAGGCATAAATTAAAATTTGATGAATAAGGAGAATCTATGGCCTCTTTTATGGCTTTTCTTTTTTATAAAAAATACATGCTATATTAGTTCATTGTTTGGGCGTGCCTCCTTGGCCAAGTCAAATAAAACCAGCTGGGAGATACCTCCCCTTCTCCGATGTCATGCGTTTTAGAATTTTTTCAGCTTCTTCTTTAGGTAAAGTTAAAAATGATTTGACAATGTGTTTACAAAATAATCTGTCTCTTATACACCTTGTACCCCAGTCGGTACAATCATGGATAATTGCTTTCTTTTCAGTACCTATTTGAACACGGTAAATTGATCCACCGCTGCCTTTTATTTTGAAATAATATCCTGCTTCAAAAGGTTCAATTCGGGTAATAACTTTGTCATCTATTTTTTCTCCACGAGATAAGCGTCCTTCGTCTGTAAATTCTTCTAATAACTTTCCAATCCCTGTTCTCTCTTTTTTTGGCCTTTTTTTCTCCATTTTTGACTTATAATCATCTACTATCGCTTTTACTACATTCTTATCAAGGGAATTACTCAACATTTCCAGAATTTTGCTCTTGTTCCAACTTTTTTTGACTGGAATATCATTTTCAGAAGCCAATTCAAGTAGTTTTGTTTTTGTAAGGGATGAAATTGCCTTAGTGGCTACTTCTTTATCGATCATCTAAATCCCATATGATAAAAAAATTGAAAAATTATTTAGTTGGGAGGACTATTTCAAGCGCATTCCGAATTGGTTTTTCAATGGAGTAATAATAATTTCTTCCTTCTGTCTTCCGTGATAATAGTCCCTTTTCATTCAAATTGGATAGATAGTAACTTATTGTGGATGGCTTAAGACCTAGATTTTTGGATAAAATGGTTGGTGTTACACCAAGTTTATTTGGATTCTCTCTTGTCCCATTTGAGTGGGCAACAAGTTCCTCTAAAACAGTAATCCATTTACTACCAAGAGAGAAATCATTAGCAATTTTTGTAGCTAGGTCGTATTTATTTCTTTTTGATATACCATTAATAAGCTCCACGTTTATTATTTCATGCCCTTCTGCAATACAGCTTTTTAAACAGCTGTTTGCAAAATCTATTGCTAGGCCTGGTATCCCAAGAGTTTTCTCGGCAATTTCTTTTATAGCCTTTTCTGAAAAGGGAGTTAAGTCCTCTTTTCTATTTTTTTCTTTTGATTTAATTATTCTTCTTTTGAGAATTTCCTCAATTATTTCAAAATTTAAGGGGTTCATCTTGTAAATTTCATCAAAATAATCCATTACTTCTTGTAAGTCGCTCCAAATTGGATTAACAAGTGCAAAAATCATGAAAGGATCTTCTAAAGCGTGAAAAATTGTCTCTAGAAATTCACTTAAGCGATCAGAAATCTTTTCCAAATTATCTAGTAGTAAAATTCTTGTGAAGGTGAAATCGATTTGTTCAATCCATTTATAAAATCCAAATTTACCTTCGATTTCGCCTGTTTTTTCATTATATCCATCCCGAAACCATTTTGTCCAGTCTTCACAGTCTACATAGATGCAAAAATCTTCAGGTTTTTCTTGGAAATCGGGATGTAAAATTTCTTTACCTGAGCAAGCGATTAACTGTGCTATAGTGGTTTTCCCGACATCTTCTGGGCCTATAACGAGTAGATTTTTTTCTCGTTCGACCGATCGATTTAATTCGAAACATACACCTATTAGTTTCGGGAGATCGGTCATGTATCTGGTATATACGATTAGCTCTTCGATCCATTGAGGATCCATTTTTGATATATGAGTTCTTTCAAAGGGGTTCTCTAAAAAACCAAATTTGTCGTGAGTTTTAATGTCCATCGATCCTAATTTTAAGCCTTTCTGAAAACTCTTTTTTATTTCGGTTCCGATTTTACTAATCTTTTCGAGCCCCTTTTCATCAAAACTCATAATATTTAATTTGCCTTTACAACAATTTAAACTTTTTGAATATTTCGAACTTTTCAAAATGTAAAGATAGTCGAGTTTATTTCAAAAAAGGAATAAAAATTTGACAAAATTTTCTAAACTTTTTCTGGGATGATTCTCTGGACGATGGGTGGGAAATGGAAGGGGGCATTCCGAGGCATGAAGTCAAAACATGAGGCGAAATAGGTTTCAGCGAATTGGGGAACCACAGAGGAAACGGAATCCTCCTTCCCTGCTCTTCTAGGAATTGATAGATGAGTACGATCCAGTCATTCACTTTCTGGAACAGAATATTTTGCCACAGCGCTCGTGTGGCTAATGCGATGGGCTTAGTCCACTAGTCAGATAACCTACACGGCACGCTATTTGTCCAAAACTCTGTTGCTTCGAAACGTGGATCGGGGTAGGTCCCGAAACCTTTATATAGGCTGACGATGCACCACTTCAGAAAACTTTTTCGAAACTATAGTATAATTTTTGAAAACAACAACAAATTTGAAAGTAAACAAAAGGAAAGTATGATGAACAAGCTCAAGAATGGTTGGGGCACTAAAAAAAGATTTGAAATTTTTGAAATATTAAAAAAGGAAAAGAATGAATTTCATTGGCAGTATAAAATTTTCAGAGAACTTCTTTTTTTTCTTAGCATATTTCGTCGTTTACAAAAATCATTTTTCTAGTATTAGCGAGAATTTTATCTATAGAATTTTCTACTAACTTCGATCAATCTAAAGATGAATCACAACTATCATCCCTTAGAAAAAAATATGGATACCAGAGATTGAAAATGAAAGCGATGTTATTTCCGCGATCTTACTCGAAAAAAAAGTTGACTTAAAGGATTATAGAAAAATTTCAAAAGAAGAAGCCAGAAAACTCAGTTCTATACATTGTCTTCCTTTCTGTGAAACTTCTGCTAAATCTGGCCAAAACGTGAACATTGTCTTTGAAGAATTAGCGAAAATGATGAATAAAGAATACTGGAAAAGTAATTTATCTTGTAGGTGAAATAGTTAGCAATAAAGGAGTAATTTAGACAAAGTTAATCTTTAGTATTCCTTTTCTGTTTCTTCAGTTGATTTTTTGTTTTTCGTACACAATACTCGCGGAATGAATTTTCATCAATTCTTCCAGAATGTGCCAAAGCATAGAGTTCATCATATTCTTTTTCATCAATAGTGGTGCTCAAATCACCTAAATGGATAAAATAGTATTCTTTATCGTCTTTAAGAGTTTCTTTTAGCCTGTTATAAATATCAACTATACGATCGGGAGGAATTTTCCAGGAAAAATTTTCAAGGACCTCCTCCGCTTTGAGCTTTTTCGTTTTCTCATTATTTGGGGTCTCTGACTCATTCTCGTTGCTCAATTTTTTAATCCCCAGTATGATGAATAGAAAGTTTCAACTAATATATAGAAAACGCTCTATCCAATATAAAGTATTTGGGGAGAAGGTTTTTTTAATAGAGAAATTCTTGCAAATTTTCTGTGTATAACCCTAATTTGGAGCTTAATCCTTTTAAACTTGTTGTGAAGGTATCTTCCATGAATAAGCAATCACCGAAAAAAATAATAGAAAAGGCGATTAAAGAATACAACAAATATAGATCTCCTGAAGCTACGGCGAAGCTGATCTCAATTAATAAAGAATCCTTCAAAATAGAATTCACAGGGACTTTTTGTCGTACTTGCGGATTTTATGATTATTTTGATGACTTGAAGATTTCGTTAGAAGAGATTGGGTTGAAAAACAAGATTGCAGAAATAACGGAAATTGATGAAGGAGCAGTTGTTAAATTTACAATGGAATCATAAAGGTTGTTTAGGATGTGGATGGAGACAAATACAATTAGAGGATTTCAAAGGGTAGGAATTATATAGGGTCCTTCGGGTATCGCTATTATTCCTGCATCTGATCCCATCTTTTTAAATGCCATGTCCATGGCTTCGTCTAGCGAAGAGGCTGGA
>JAECRX010000245.1 GCA_016292335.1 Candidatus Sifarchaeum subterraneum
AAAAAATAACTTTTGTATAATTACTCCACCATCTCTCAACGTGAATTAAGTCACCCTTTTCTAATTTTTCTCTCAAAAAATCAGGGTCAGCAAGTATCTCGTTCACAACAACGTGGCTATAAATGACATCGTGATCAAGTTCTTCTCCCGTACTATTATCTATTAACGTGCCGAATTGGGTATCTAAAGCGGGGTCAATTCCAACCAAAGTAACTGTTTTCTTTTCATAATCATCTACTTCTTCATTATAAGCCAATATGATCTGTTCTATACGAGGGGCATAGGCTTTAACCCCCTCAACCCCCTCGATTTTTTCCGTCACATTGTAAGGAATGGATTCGCCACGTTCAGCAGCTGAAATTTCAATATCTATTTCCCCCATTGTCTTTTCTACAGTGTCTAAGAAAGTATACATAAGACTATCACTTATCATGCCTACAGAGGTCACTAATGCTACACCAAAGATGATACCACCTACTGTAAGAGTATTTCTTAATTTTCTGCGACCTAAATTTCTAAGAGCAAGATTAACTAACCCCTTATCTCTTAAAATCCATAAAATAAGAGGAATTGTAATGAAAGAAAAAATGAGTATAGGTACAAAGTCTATATTTATCTGTAGCATAGGCATTACTCTCTAAAGTAGATGAATGTTTTTTCTTTAATGGAGAAGTGTATGGATGGTTAAGTGACTTTCTCCCCGTCCTAAAGTGCGAGGCTTCCAAGTTTCGTCTACTATTTGCCCGTCTGGTACCAGAGCGGTGTTTCAGGAAAGTTTGCGAGGCTTTGTATAGTCTCAGTAGCACGCTCATACATAGTCCATTTTCTCCACAGGAGCCCGTGGGAGAGCGTTTCTACCTCATGTACGCTCACGAGATGCATCACCTGCTGACTGGAGTTCAGCCGCACCACCGCTGCCCAACAGTGACCGTAAGTCCCCATCTCAGGGGATTTGCTGAGCAAAAACTGTCGATCTAAACATATCATCAGAATTATAGACAACATGGTTTAAAAATATTGCGAAATACGTGACAAAGACGAGATTCATCTCTCCCGTGAACAAGAGAGTATTCTCGCTCGAATCCTATGATGCATCCGAACCAAAATGTGGAGCATTTAAAGTTCTAAAAACTCAAATTCAAAAAGGATACTCAAACGTTGAAGATTTGAAATATATTATGAGAGATATGAGGGGTTAGAAGAAAAGGAAGAGAGTTTATACGTTCAAGAAAAAAACCTAAGCTTCTGTAAATGAAAAGTAGATAATTGGTGTTTGTGTATTTTATCTTATTAATTCATGCCTCTCTACTTTTCCGTCCCGTAACCAAATGATTCTTTCGGCTTGGCGACCCACGGCTGGATCATGTGATACAACCACGAGTGTTTGTCCCTCTTCTTCATTGAGTTTTCTGAGTAAAGCCATTACTATTTCACCAGTATTTGAGTCAAGATCACCGGTTATTTCGTCTGCTAAAAGGATGGACGGATTATTCGCCAGTGAACGTGCAATCGCAACTCTTTGCCTTTCTCCTCCAGATAGTTCCTCTGGACGGTGATGTGCTCTTTCTCCTAATTCAACCAATTCTAGCAGTTTCTGTGCACGTGCGTTTCTTTCTTTCTTTTTTACTCCCGCAATAAGCATTGGTAGTTCAACGTTTTCCATTGCAGATAAAACAGGTATCAAATTATAGAATTGGAAAATAAATCCTATTTTATCCCTTCTGAGTTTTGTTCTTTGCACATCAGACATTCTGCTGACGTCAATTCCGTCTATCAATACCTTTCCCTTTGTAGGGTAATCTAATGCACCAATTAGGTTTAACAGAGTCGTTTTTCCGCACCCGCTAGGCCCCATGATCGAGACGAATTCTCCAGACTTCACCTGTAGATTAATTCCGTTGAGGGCTCTAACATCTATAGCGCCTAGTTTGTAAATTTTATGAGCATCTATCGTTTCAAGAATTATACCGTCATTTTTCATTATACTTTAGACCACCAAAAAATTTGAATTAAACTGAAAGTTTATTTTATTTGTTCTTTACTTTATATTGTTGATATAAACACTTTATAATAGTTTTTAAACCTTTTGATATGTCCTATGATTTGGAATGACATCAAGATAAATATAATTTCGCTTTTAAGAATGTTGTGGGATAAACATTTATCCCATCTTTCGCGCATCATAGTTTGTAATTGGTACGTGAGGTATATACATCTATAGTTCTCCGTGTTTTCATCTAATTTGGCGAGTGATCGAGCCAAAGTTAGGCTCCTTAATAGTTACTTTTCTTTGAATAATTAGAATACTTTATGTCTTTAAGTTATTTACAAAAGTCAACTAAAATCCTCTCTACTACAAAACACTTAATAGTCACAAAGAGTTTTAACAGCAAAATAAATTCAATTGATATAGATTTGAGTCGAACGCAAAAAATAATCACAGGTGCTCACACATGTTAAAGTATGTTTACTTATTCCAAGAAGGAAACAAAGACATGCGTAATGAGTTGGGTGGTAAAGGAGCAGGACTTGCTGAAATGACAAATATTGGGTTAAAAGTACCACCTGGCTTCACGATTACTACTGAAGCATGTATTGCCTATTTCGATGCAGGAAAGAAATTTCCAGCCGGTATGTTGGAAGAGACGATAGAAGCTATGAAAACGATAGAAGAGCAATCAGGTAAAAGATTTGGCGGTACAGAAAATCCTCTATTGGTTTCCGTCCGTTCTGGTGCTCGAATTTCAATGCCAGGGATGATGGACACGGTACTTAACGTTGGGCTGAATCAAGAGACATTAAAGAGGTTATCTGAGTTGGCAGGAGAACGATTTGCCTTAGACTCTTATAGACGCTTGATTCAGATGTTCGGAAATATTGTCAAGGGCATCGAACGTCATAAGTTCGAAGCAGTCTTAGATGAATACAAGAAGAAAACAGCCGGTGGGCAGGACATCGATTTAACTACCGAAATGCTGAAAGAAGTAGTAGAAGATTTTAAGAAGCTATACAGGGATGAATTGAATGAAGAATTCCCAGAAGATCCTTATGATCAACTTAGTCAATCTATTGGAGCTGTATTTGATTCTTGGTATGGTGCACCAGCTGTAAGTTACCGAAAAGAGGAAGGAATTCCTGGTCATTGGGGTACGGCTGTCAATATAATGGCTATGGTTTTTGGGAATATTGGTGACGATTCAGGAACTGGAGTAGTCTTTACTCGTGATCCATCTACAGGTGAAAAAAAGCTCTACGGTGAGTTTTTATTAACTGCACAAGGCGAAGATGTAGTGGCGGGGATCCGTACGCCATATAGCATCGGAGAGATGGATGAACTAATGCCTGAACATTACAAAGAATTATCGGATGTTTGCACCCGCTTAGAGCAACATTACCTCGATGTTCAAGATATCGAGTTCACAGTAGAAAAAGGCAAATTATGGATACTACAGACCCGTACTGGAAAGCGAACAGCTCGTTCTGCAGTTAAAATTGCAACGGATATGGTGGAAGAGGGCCTGATAACCATAGAGGAGGCAATTACTCGAATCTCACCTCACCAAGTCGATCTTCTTTTACATCCCAGTTTTGACCTAGAGGCCAAAAAAAAGGCTATAGATTCTGGTGACCGTTTGGCTGTTGCATTAAATGCTTCGCCAGGAGCTGCATCAGGTATAGCCGTCTTTGATGCAGATAAAGCTGACGAGTTAGGCAGTGCTGGTAGAGCGGTAATTTTAGTGCGTCCTGAGACTAACCCTGACGATGTACATGGCATGGCAAAAGCCGTTGGCATATTGACTCAGCATGGTGGGATGACCTCCCATGCAGCGGTGGTGGCCCGTGGCTGGGGTAAACCCTGTGTAGCAGGGTGTGAGTCAATTCATATTGATTTAAAAGCTCGTAAGTTCCGCGTAAGTGGGCGAGAGATTAAAGAAGGAGATTACATATCTATCGATGGTGGTTCAGGCGAAGTTTTTGCTGGAGAACTGCCAACTGTCGCTCCGGATTTTGGAAAGGAGTTAGAACTTCAGAAATTATTAAGCTGGGCTGATGAAGTAAGAAGGCTCGGTGTGTGGGCAAATGCAGATAATCCCATCGATGCAAAACGTGCTCTTGAATTCGGAACCGAGGGTATTGGGCTTTGTCGTACTGAACACATGTTCTTTGAGGAGGAACGGCGACACATTGTTGTCAAAATGATCATGTCAGAATCACAAGAAGAACGACAAAAATTATTAGATCAGCTTTTGCCATTCCAGAGAGAAGATTTTGAGGGAATTTTCAGGGTAATGGACGGCTACCCTGTTATAATTCGATTAATTGATCCACCAATGCACGAATTCCTACCTCCCCGCGAGGAACTTATTGAAGAGGTTACCAAGCTACAATGTACTGGAGAGGATCCCGAGAAATTAGCTGAGTTAGAGAAAATACAAGAAGTAGTCGAGAGAATGTGGGAAATAAATCCCATGATGGGGGTGCGGGGTTGCCGAGCTGGCATCATGTATCCTGGTTTGACTGAGATGCAGACACGGGCAATCATAGAGGCAGCGTGTAACGTGGCTAAGGAAGGAATAGACGTTCATCCTGAAATCATGATTCCTTTAACTAGTCATGTCAATGAGTTGCATGTTGAGAGAGACAAACTAGAAAAGGTAGCTAAGGATGTCATAGCAGCAAAAGGAATCGAAGTAGATTATAAATTTGGCACAATGATCGAAACTCCAAGAGCAGCTATTACAGCCGATGAACTTGCTGAATATTCGGACTTTTTCAGCTTTGGCACAAATGACTTGACACAAATGACCTATGGCGTTTCCCGCGATGATGCTGAAGGAAAATTTTTACTTGACTATGTGGAACGAGGAATTTTACCAAAAAACCCTTTTGAAGTATTGGATTGGGATGGAGTCGGCGTATTGATGGAAATGTGCGTGGAAAAAGGACGCAAGACCAACCCCAAGCTCGAAATTGGAATTTGCGGTGAACATGGGGGAGAACCCCGTTCGGTTGAATTTTGTCATCTCATCGGACTTAATTATGTCAGCTGTTCTCCTTTCAGAATACCAATTGCTAGGCTTTCTGCTGCACAGGCAAAGCTGAAACACGGTTAATTTTAACATTAACTTTCAAAAAATACGCCCTAAGTGCACCTTGAGCGCAACAAAAATCCAACCAGAATCCACTTTTTTATTGCCTTTTTTTCTTTATACTCTCCCTTAAAAAGAAACTATAACAATGGAAAAGGCTGTTCTTCCTCAATAATTTTTGGTAGTTTTGATCGGCCAATTAGAAAAGGACTGTCAATTTCTAAAATTCTATTTAAAGCGATTTTTTTTCCAAGTTTGGTCAAAACAAAGACAGGAATAGCAGTACCAAGTTGAAGTTTTGCTTTAGGACCAACAATTGAACGGACAAACTTTGATGCACATGAGTAGACTATATCGCATTGTTCTGCCAAAATAGTTGCTTGTTTCTCTGTAATACCTGTGGTATGAACGGCTAGAACAGATAACTCCTTCTCATAACTTTTTTCATATCTGCGTGCCTTTATTATATTAGCCGCATCTTCACCTGCAAAAGTGACAGCAACTTTTTCGAAATCAAGCTCAAAGGCCTTTTTGACACCTTCTGCTTGGTCTAATTTGGCAGTTTCTGGAAAAACCACAATTGTCTTTTCTTTTTCTAATGCTCTTATTGTTTCTGGGATGGGGGTAGTTTTTAGTATGCCAGTCAGTCGTGCTCCAATACCTTGAACAATTTCTGGCTTAGTTACTATTACCGTCCCCGCGCCATCGCAAACGCATACAACCGCATCAATTACTTGATATTTCATGGCACTTGATAATATCTCAGAGGCCCCAAAAAGAATATTTGCATCATGGTAGTGTATCTGCCTATGTTCAGTAAAATATCCATATTTTTCAATCCTTGATTCAATACTTTCTTTAATGCGGGTTCTATTTTCCTCTTCTTCCCCATAAAATGTTACTCTCATAGGGCAAAATTTTATTTTTGGTTCATCCACATGTACAACTTTCCCATCAGAAATGATGACTTTTGTTTTGCAAACTTCTATTAGATGTTTACTCTTTTTTTTCAAATCTATCCCCATAAAGTTAAAAATTTGCAACAAATAATTTTTTTCAAAATTTCATTGCTTGAATTTTTCTGTTTAGTTCAGCTACTATAGAAAAGTTTACTATTTGAAAAACTTCAAATTTCCGATTTTAACTAACACAAGAGCTATATTGATATTTTATCTGCCCAAAAGCACGGAGATTAAGGTATTAAGAATTATCCATGATATTTCATAAAGGTTAATAAACTTTACTTTTTATTACTTAGAGTATTTTATTTAGTTAGGGTATATAAGTATAAAAAAAGAGATTAGGCCCTGGAATAAACCACATTTTTCTTTGAGTGAATTGTTTTCTTTACTAATTCCTTTACTAACTAATTTTTGTAAACCTCGTATATATGTTGTTTTGACTTTCCTAGGGCCTTTACTATATTTATGAACCTTGTTGGAGTTTCTAATAAATCATAGACTTCTTTTTCTACTCCGATCAATGGGGGGCCATATGACTATGGTTTATAAATCCTTGGGGGGATGTCTTGTGTGATTTGCATAATCTTTGTACTTTAGGTAAACCCTTTCAAAAAAGGATATCTAATCTTATGAAAACTTAAAGGGAGGAATATATTTCGCGAATATGCATGATTTTTCAGAGTCTTGGGTTAGACAAAGCTAGTTTGTATGCACCAATGTATGAATTATGCGTTGAACTTGGAAAGAGAGGACAAGAAATTCATGTAATTACGGAAAGAAATGAGATACTTGAAAAAGCAAAAGATCAGAATGTTATATACCATTTTGTCCCAAAAGTTAAGCCTACTCTAATTCACCGAATGATCCAGATTTTAAAATTTTTTAAAGAGGTTCTTCATGTTTTTAGCCATCATAAAATTGATGTAGTTTATACACATAATCAATTGAATACACCTATTCCTGCATACATCCCATCTAAAATATTTAATGTCCCCCTAGTGTATTGGAGATGTATAGATTCTAGTACGTATTCCTCGCTTGGTCAATTCTTAAGAAAGAGAAAAATATTGGGACTACTTCTCTTATTTCTACACAAAACATGTAATCTCATTGTTACTTGTACAAAAAATGAAAAACAGTCAATTACCAATTTATTCAGAATTAATCCACTGAAAATAAAGATCTACCCAAATTTTGTTAACCTTGAAAGATTCAAGCCTTCCGAAAACGAAAAAATAAAAAAAATTAGAGAAAAGCTAAAACTCAGTGGGAGAAGAATTATACTTTATGTTCACAGATTGGCTTCGCCATCTGGCCCAGCATATTTAATCCATGCTGCAAAAATAGTTATTGATAAAGCCCCCAATACCGCATTTGTATTTATTGGAGATGGGCCTCAAAAAGAAAGTCTCCAAAACTTAGTAAAACATTTGAGCCTAGAAGATTCTGTTATAATCACAGGATGGATCCCTAACTATAAGCTCCCTCTATTTTATGAGTTAGCAGATATTTTCGTTTTACCTTCAATCCGAGAAGGATTTGGCAGAGTTAATATTGAGGCCATGGCAATGAAAACCCCAGTTATTGCAACCAAAGTTGGTGGTGTCCCTGAAGTTTTGGGGAAATCAGGGATACTAGTCCCGCCTAAGGATTCAGAGTCAATAGCCAACGCCATACTTTTTCTTTTGAACAATGAAGAAAAACGAAAATACTACGCAGAGAAAGGCTATGAAAGAGTAAGAAAACTTTTTACACTTAATAAAGCCACACAAGAATTACTATCAATTTTTCAAGAGATAAGATAATTAACTGTATATTATTGTACTTATCTTGTTGATTACTTTTTATTACTGACATGTGGTGAGAAATTAGAAATTTCACATTAGTATAGTCACACTTCGAAGAACTTTCCATAATAGGGATACATCTTATGTTTTTGGAATATTAGTGGTTGAGATGACTCTGTTAGTGAAGATGTAGGTGCCTAAGCTTATTCAGGTGGAGGTTCTTCCTCTGGTTTTCCAGCAACGTATAAGAAATAGCCAAAGGCTATAGTAGGGACTCCAATAATCACAATATCGTATGATATGATGATATGGGGTGGTGCAACCCAATGCCATGTCCAAGAAAGATCAACTTTTGTTTTTTGTGAATTCCAAGCTCCGTTAGCATAATTCTCAAAATAAAGCCAGATTTGTTCTTTTTTGTCAAAAGTGTATGTGGTTGAAAATCCCTGAGTGTCCAGCCATTGTTCTTTATATTCGATAGGTCCTGTATAGTTACCTTCCCATTGCTTGTATTTATTTTCTTTGTTTGTATTATCCATTAACCAAACAGATACCTTCTGATCACACTGGACATTTATTTCAACCCAAGCTGAAGAAGCTTTAAAACTACAGGAGGCAATAGGAAGGTCACTACCGGCCTCGTAGTCCGATAATCCGTTGATATGAAAACTGTATGTTTGAGTCCAAGTTTGTTCAACAGGTATTAAGCCGTAAATTATCGAAAATACCCCAACGCATATTATCACAATTCCGAGGGGTCTTAGTGTAGAATACCTCATTTTTGCATCATCCATTGAATTTTAGTAACTATTAAGTTTTTGTGTGTTTTGAGGGTTTAGAATTTAAAAGGATTGTTCTTCGGAATTGCATCAATAATAATTTTACAGGGTTCGAGCGAGAATGCTCTCTCCCTTCAGGGAGGAGATGAATCGCGTTTTTTTTAATCGTATTCCGTGGTGTTTTTAAACCTCTTTATCCATATATCTAGTGATCTGAGCTGTTCGGATCTGCAATTGTTGCTCGGCAAACCCCCCTGAGATGGGGACTCACGGTCACTGTTGAGCAACGGGGGTGCGACTGGACTCCAGTCAGCAGGTGACGCATCCCTTGAGCGTAC
>JAECRX010000246.1 GCA_016292335.1 Candidatus Sifarchaeum subterraneum
AACCATGTTTTAATATAATAAGACCTTGATTTTATTGCTCTTTTAATAAGGTTTTTATCTCTAATCTATGGGGAAATCTTAGAATTTTGTAAATTTAAAATAAAACCATTATATTTATTTCGGTTCATATCCCCCCTAAGAGAGGGAGGACCTCTCGAAAGGTGTAGTAAATTTAAAAAATATTGAGTATGGTTTCCGATGTCTCACAATCAATTAAGAGTTAAGGTACTTGTAGTAGGGAACAATCCATTTTCTGATGATATTGCGCAAACGATTAAGAAATATGGACGAAAAGTCAAGTTACAAGATATTTTGCGCCCTCCTCAAAATCTACCTCCTTTTTTAGAGGATATCGAATTTATGGATCTAAGCCCTCTAAAATCCTGTGACCTTACGATAATTGCAGTCAATCACCCAGATGTTGCATATTTCATGGGAGAAGAGATAACAAATATCAATGGAAGAGCTATACTTGCAAGTGATCATGTTATTGAAAGGCAGATTAAACTTGACCAACAAAGTGAGAACATACTAACACCAAAGATCCTCTGTTCTTTAGAAACTCAAAAAGATAATGTGTTTGGCACTTTTACTCGTGAATTTGGAAAACCAGAATATAAATTAGTTGTAAAGTCTAACAAGATAGAAGATGTCATTGTGCTTCGGGGAGCACCCTGTGGATCAACCTGGAAAATTGTAGAAAACTTGAAGAAGAAATCTGTTGAGGATGCACCTCGAATTGCGGGTTTATCAATTCAATATTATTGCCATGCAAGTCGGGGTTTAACAGTAACTGGAAGAAGAGGAAAGATATATACAGGAGCTAAAATTCATTCTGAAGCAATAAAAAAAGCACTTATGAGTAATAGAACCGAGTAGAAGACAAATTGACATTAGTAAGCTGGGATAAAACGTCTCCAACTATTGAATTTAAATTATTTCTGACATAACAAATCATAATAAGAATTCCCGATCTCGCGTGCTACTTCTCGGTCTATATATTTCACTTTTTTGGAATTCTTAACGATAACTCTTCTGGAAACGTGATCTTGCACGTCTGCCTCCGAATTTCTTACTTTCTTTTCTCCTGGGGTCATTAACAAGGATATATCTATCAAATTCAGCGAATTTCTCTTTTATTTCTATTGATTTTTTCGGAGATGCCCATTCAACTATTCCTCTGGCTATTGCAGTCCTTACAGCACCTGCTTGTCCCATAGTTCCTCCACCTGATACTTTTACTTCTATATCGACCTTAGATAAAACTTTTTCACCAGCTATCATGATAGGTTCCGTTATCTTCAAACGAGCAAGTTCAGGAGTGTATATCTCAAGAGGTATATTGTTAATCCTGATTCTGCCATTTCCTGGTTTAAGTACAGCTCTTGCAATTGCGGTTTTCTTTTTTCCGCTAGTTTGAATAATCTTTGTCATTCAAAATCTCCTCCGATAGGATTCCATCCAATTTCTTTACAAATTTCCGAAACGTAAACGAATCGACTTCTAAGCCTTGATATGTCAGCTTCAGGAATTGTCTCTAAATCATGATCTTTAAATTCGTCAGGTATTCCCAAATAGCACCTCAATCTTTTATAAACGGCCTCCCCTCGGTTTGTTTTCCAAGGCAACATCCCACGGATAGTTCTCCTTACAAATTTATCCGGAGTTCGAGGGTGAAAAGGGCCTCTCCTTGGATTTGTTCTGGTTCTAATCTTTAATCTGTTTTTATGTTTTTCAATAATACTCTTTTTCTTGCCTGAGACCACAACCTTCTCTGAATTTACAATGGCAATATCTTCGCCCAATAATAATCTCTTTGCAACTATGCTTGCCATTCGACCTAAGATTAGATTTTGGCCATCAATTATGGATATTTGTTTCAATTTTCTTAAGTCTCCAATAAATATTGCGCTGATAAAGAGCTATCCATGAGCTAAAAGAGTAGATTAAATCATCTTTCTAACATTGATGCTTCAAAAAACCTTAAAAATTTATTTATGAGTAGGATAAAATTTTTGAATTGATCTTTTTGCTTTTTTAGCACATAATTTTTACTCCTGAACCTTTAGGGTTCCTTTTTATGAGTTCTCTAATAGAGATAGCTTCTCCTCCAGCATCCTTAATTTTTTTTGCTGCACTTTCAGAAAATGATAATGCAGCAATACATACACTATGAGTTAGTGATCCTGCTCCTAAAGTTTTGCCAGGTATTAAAACAGTATCTCCACTTTGTGTGTGTTTATTAATATTGCCTACATTTACAGCAACTCTTTGTCTTCTGGACTTTAAAAGACGATTATAAACATCTTTCCAAATTTTAACATGTTCGCTTTTGGATTCTTTGCGAAGTATTCGTAGAAGAGTGATAATGTTTGGATCAGTAGAACCTGTAACTTTTGTCATTGTATCACCTAACAGAGAAACCCGAATTTATTACCAACGTGAATTAATGTGAAGTTAATTTCATTTTTTTTAAAAATTATTCCTAAAGGGTTGAAATCAAATTTATATTTTAATATTCAGGAGGAGTGGATCTGAACTATTAACTGTTAGCGTTCCATTGACCGAATGTTGCCTTTATCCATATACGGGTATCAAGTATCCTATATTAAAGGACTCTCCCTTTAGAAGAGGAAGCTTTTTCACTACGGTTCTGCAATTTCTTCTTCAGTCTCAATACTTTTTATTTCCTCAATGAATGTTGTGAATTTGTCTTTAATTACAAGGGCTGAAGTTTCAACTATCGTTTCAGGTAATAGACCTCCCTTAGTTTCAACGGTAATAATGATTGATGAATTGTCCCCACGTACCTTTATAGCATCAAAATCACATTTTTCTACACATAGAAGGCATAGAGAACAGTTTATCGGATCAGTAATGATAAGTTTGTTTTTTCCTAGTTTAAAAATTTTTCTGGGGCACTCCTCAACACAGTCACCACATTCGGTACATTTTTCAAGATCAACTTCAATGATTGGGAGATATTTATATCCAACAACACATGATTGCCATTTAGCATGATTTTTACCTAAGCCCAGTCTCGCACTGGCTTCAAGAACAATGCTTTGTCCCTGGGCGAGTTTAGCAATTGGTATTTTGTCCGTTGCTGGAACAACCTCTGGATCAGTTGATTTCAAATCCCCTGAGTGGACCGTCACTAAATCTTCATCGCCTGTTTTTTCGAGAGTTAGTGTCACAGAACAGGAGGGACACCCAGTGCCTTCGCATTCACATTCAGAAGGTAAAACATAAGAGTTCAGATCCGTCTTTAAGGGGATGAGTCCAAGTCTGTGAACAATAACTTCATCAAAGATCGCGCTACTATTTTCGACAATAATAACATCCTCTATAGCAAGACAAGTGCATTCAGACATCATTGTCCTCCGAAGTGTATTCATAAAAACAGGGTTAGTCTCCCTCACAATAAATTTGATGTGATTATCATCTTGTTCAAGTATTTCAACATTCAAATTGTAAAATCCCTCAAAAAATTGATTTTTATTCTCTTGTCCTCGAATATAAAATGAGAATCAGCTAAACTATCTGCCTTTTTTAAACTAGATCATGTATTCATTTTTTAGTGGACTAATAAATTTTTGCATTTGGCAATTAATTCAAAATTTTCCTAATGGGCCCTCTAGAACGGGAACTCCCTCAATGGAGAAGCCTTC
>JAECRX010000247.1 GCA_016292335.1 Candidatus Sifarchaeum subterraneum
GGAAGTTATATCCCTGCGCAAAACCGTATTTATATTGAAATCCTACAAAGTAAAAGTCCACAGCTTTTACTATTTGTTCAGAACCACTAAGACCTGTAAGGAAATCTATTGGAAAACCACCAGGGCCACAAAGAATGTGCAAATCTTTTTTACCACTGCGAACAAGTTCATGAATAGCAGCCATCGGACCTCTGTTTGCTAGTATGCCTCCGAAGTAAACTAAGTCTCCATCATTAACGAGCTTAACAGCATCGCTTAAATTCATTAATTTTTCAAGCAAGAACAAACCTCATTATTTGTTATTTTCAGAAGGGATGTAGTTCCTCGGGAAACATAAGGGATATACATATATCGGCTTTTTTCAGCGATAGAAAATGAAATAATCCGCCTTAAAGAAATTAGAAGATTGTTTTATGACGTCTGGTTTCGCAAGCTTTAGTAAAAGAAAAAAAGAGTGATAAAATTTTCAATACATTGGTGGCATCATATCGTAACCACCTGGTGGGGCTCTTGGTTCTCTTTTTTTGCTTGCGATCACCTCATCGATCCTCAAGATCATTTTGGCGGCCTCTGAAGCCGATTTTATTATCTGTTTTTTGACAATTAATGGTTCAACAACACCTTCTTCTAACATGTCTGCAGATTCTCCCGTGAATACATTAACACCATACCACTTTTTATCTGGATCTTCATGCTTGGAGCGAAGGTCAACGATTACGTCTAAAGGGTCATGACCTGCATTTTCAGCCAGCGTTTTGGGAATTGTTTCAAATGCCTCAGCAAAAGCCTCGATTGCTAATTGTTCTCTGCCACCGATACTTTGCGCATAATCTCTCAAATTTTTTGCAATTTCCACTTCTATGGATCCGCCGCCGGCAACAATTTTTGGTTCCTGCACTGCATTTCTGACAACACATAATGCATCTTGCAGTGATCTTTCAGCTTCATCAACCGTTTGCTCGGAACTTCCATAGATGACGATTGTCACAGCTCTTGGGTTCTTACATTCTCTAATGAAAGTCATCTTGTCTTCGCCGATTTTAACTTCTTCTACTAAACCAGCATAACCTAGCTGATCTGCTGAAAGGTCAAAGATATTTTTGACGATTTTACCTTCGGTAGCTTTAGCTAACCTTTCCATATCTGTTTCTTTTATTCGAATAACAGTCATAATACCTGCTTTGCTAAGATAATATCTCGCTATATCTTCGCAGCCCTTTTGAGAAAGAACCACATTAGCGCCTGTAGAGGCAATCTGATCCACCATATCTTTAAACATTTGCGTCTCTTCATCCCTGAAGGCCTTCATACTTGTTGGATCCGTAATACTTACCGTTGAGTCAAATTTCGTTTTTTCAATTACCATCGGCATCGCGATTAAAGCAATTTTGGCATCTTTAACCCTTCTCGGCATCCCTTCATAAGCTAACTCTTTATCAACAACCATGCCTTTAATTAATTCTGTTTCATCTAACACCTTACCTTTTTGCTTAAACAGGTTGACCATATCTATGTCTGCTATTATTTTATCTCCCCTAATTTCTTGAATTTGCTTAATCGCATCAACAGCTAGATCTGCAAAAAATTCTTTTGAACCTGCTATGCTTTTCGAATTCATAGAAGTTATCGCTATTTTTTTCAATATTTCTTTGTCGTCAGGATCTATATCTATCGCCATTCTGTCTAAAATTTCTTGTGCCTTGGCAACAGCTTTTGTATACCCACTGATAATTGTTGTAGGATGAATTTTCTCTTCTAGGAGACCTTCAGCCATTTTTAATAGAGTTCCAGCTACTAATACAGCACTTGTCGTTCCATCGCCAACTTCTTGATCAAGAGCTTTTGCAATTTGAACCATCATTTTTCCAGCTGGATGATCCATTTGGAGTTTGTCAAGTATAAAAAATCCATCATTGGAAATTGAAACATCTCCTAAAGAATCAACCAACATTTTATCAAGACCCCTGGGACCAAGTACAGACTTGGTTGCTTCAGCAATTGTCCATCCAACAGTAATGTTCATTCTTTGAGCATCTCTTTTGGGTGTTCGTTGTGTACCTTCTCTCACAATCAATATAGGTTGTCCAGCTAATCTGTCTGCCATAATTCTTTTACCCCCTATTTCTCGATGTTTTTAACTTTCACTTCAATTTCATTTGTGAATTTTTTTGAGTAAAATTGTACTCTTTTTTGTTTTCAAAGGTTCAAGAAGTAATTTCTGGTCTTAAGTTCATCCTCTTCAATGCTAGTTTTTTGAGTAAAGCTTTTCTGGAGTATTTATTCAGTATTTTTCATTTTATGAAATTTTTTTATGTATTTTTCCTTCGCTGTATTTTTTTCACTTAAATGTAAAAAATCATTCAGAGGACTTCAGAATCCAAGTTTTATGTTTTTCGAAAAAATCTATGAATTTTGATAAGAATAAGAGAGGACTTTCTTTAAATTCCACGTCAATCCAATTGTGGAGAAAATCCTCATAATCCGCAGATAATTCAATCGCTATATTGATATATTCAATCTCATAACTATAGTCATTCGAAGATATTGAGGATGATTGAAAGAAATCTTCAGCGATTATCTTAGCTTTGATCCTCCATAAGTCTTCAAGCAGTGATTCTTTCAGTGTTATCTTGTGTAAGGCACACCAACTGACACATTCGTCCCTATAACAAGAGAATGGCAGTAGTTTGCATCTCAAACTCATCAGCATCATCGATTTTATTATTTTTTTTCTAGATAAAAAAGACAAAGTTCTATTGTGGTTGTTTGAATTTTTCTGGTTCCTTCATACATCTTGTGATTTTTTTCAAATACCTGTTTCAAGTAATTTAAAAGACTTTTAATAATAGATCTTCCAATAATTCTTTAAATGTAAGTATTGGGAAGATATCCATTGGATATTTATGCCAAACCGCACGTTTTAAGACATTTGGGATCATTGAAGATGGATCAGAAAAGTCACAAAAGAAGAGGTCAAAATTAATAGAAGGGGCTTCCGCGTAACTATGATCAATCATCCCTGGTTCGATCAATTGATAATTGATCGATCATTCATTCTTGCCAGTTGTCTTCATCGGCCCTGCGAAAATTATTCTTTTTGATTTATATATACTTTTTTCACTTTTTTATACTTAATTACAAAGAAAGAATAAACTAACTAACTATTTTCACTTCTGTTCCAATCGCTTGACCAGGTAAACCTTTTTTGAAAATAGCCCGCACGACTCCATTTCTGCCATGCGTCTTAACAATTTTCCCTCTTAATTTCTTTTCTTTCTTTCCAGGTGACGTCCAAGAAATTTTTCTTCCAATCAGTTGCGCTGCTTTTTTATCCGAATCAAAATTTGGGAACTTCAACAGCATATGTTTGTTTATTTGTCTGTTTCCTCCACGTCTATAGCCAATTACAATACCAGTCATCCCTTTTATTACCCCACTTTCCATTGAAATCGCCTTTTTTCACGTTTTTCTTTGGTTTTTTTTGGGAACACTTTTTTTCTTAAATTTTTCTATAATTGGAAATTGGTTATTTTTGGAGGATAATTGAGCAATAGCCTACGATGGCATCTTCATTTGGTTGGATATCAAAACTAGTGGCGTATTTTAAGAGTTTTGATCTGGTTGCTCCCAATTTCTTTACGGTTAAAAGCATGGAAGTAATTGGCCCCACACCACAACCTGTAGTATCACGAGAGACCTTTTGAAGCATCTCTTCATCTAATGCTAGGATGGAATCAATAATCGCTCCATCTTTTTCATGAATCCAATCTAATATATCCTCTATTTTATTGCTTTCTACGGGTGTAAAAGTGTACATAGGGCCATAGTGAGTGAGATCTGACGATGCAATAACAACAGCGTCTTTCTTTAGGTTTTTAATGCTCTTTGCAATACCCTTTCCTACCTCTTTGCATGTTTCTATATCTGACAATCCCATTGAAATCGTAACGATGTTTATCCTTTCGCCAAAAAGGTGATATAAAAAGGGCATTTGGACTTCTAAGCTGTGCTCCCTTGAATGTGCTTTTTTATCATCAGAAATTATAGGAGTATTAGCCAAAATTTCTTCTGAGAGTTCAGTGTCGATTTCCAGATTTCCAAAAGGTGTTTCCCATTCACCTTGACTTATGAGAGCCACACCAGGATATGCCTCATGAGAAGGCCCAAATAGTATAATAGATTGGGGAACTCCATCTTCTGCCAGGCTTTTGTAAGTCCAAGCGGCCACCGGTCCACTGAACTTATAACCCGCATGTGGTGCAACGCAACCAATTATTGAACGTTTTCCTTCTTCATTAATTATTGGCTCTGCACCAGGGCCAATTATTGATCTGTATGCATTTGCTATTTGCTTCTTTAAATTATCAGCGTCAAATTCATAAAATCCAAAAGCACGCATTTTCCTTAATGACAAGATCATCACCTGATTAAAGGCAACACGATGAGAAGTTTGGGAAAATGTATAAATGTTGTTGGATCTTCAACCAAAATTACGCACCATGAATTATTCCCTTTTTAACTCACCTTAAATCTTTTTTTCTAAGAACAAAATGAAGATAAAAAAGGTTTGTATGATTTTCGTTTTTAAAGTTTAATGAATAAAAATATCATGCGTTGTTAAAAAATTCAATAGTTATTCTATTTCAAAAAAGTGTCTGAACACAAGTGTATTAAAAATTTGCTAAATTCCAAGGGTTGACAATCTCCATTACCTAAAGGTGGACGTGACTTCCTCTCTACCTTAAAGGACAGAGCTTTCAGTATCTATTTCAACCACTTTTTTAAAAATATTTTTCAGTGAAAACTTGCAAATTACCCAAAACGTATTAATTTATTGGTGTGTTATACTTTATATGCAACTTCAAAAATGAGGGTTGCCGTATGTCGTCCGAAGAGGATGAATTCATCACAATCAATTGTCCTATTCAAAGACTCCCTGCAACTATTCTCTCAATTCTTGACGTTCCAGTACCAGATGAGATTCCACCGCCTGTTAATCTTCCCCCGGAGTATTTTTCTGCTGAGAGGGTTTTTTTGGCGCTTTTCGACAACTTTGGATTGTTTGAATGCACTTATTTCAAACCAAAGTGGTTGATTGAAATTTTTGATGTATTGCTTCTTATAGAAACGAAAAAGCCATATACTGATCATTTTTTACGATCATTATTTTTTGCTGACAAGGAAAATTTTCACCTCATCTCTTACCTACAAGAGAATAATCGGACATCTTGCATGATCGGAAGGCCTGAAGACTTGGAATATGCAGAAAATTCGGAGAAAAAGGAAAGTAAGACCGATACAGATGTCTATATTAACGCCGTAAAGTCATTAAACCGATACGATTTTCTTTGGCTGCATTTTGTCGATTTTGAAGACATTTACTGGCGATATTCATTCCAACCTCCTGCTGATGTAATGCAAAAATTAATAAATAGAACGGACAAATGGATACAGCTACTACACAATCAATCTCGACCAAATACATTGTTAATTGTTGCAGGAACTCATGGAAGACAAGAGATCGATTTAAAATTGGAAGGCAGAGCAGCACAATGGAAAAGAGCTAACCTGCCAATTGCATTCCTTAACAAAAAAAGTTAACTCTTTGGGTGAGATATAATGGAGGAAAAGAAAGGTTCAAAGGTAGCCGAAAAGGTATTGTTTTTGAGAAGGCACACATTGACTGAAGGACTTAAGGGATACGATGAACTGTTAGGACTTTTTCGCGAAATACTTCCAACTCCGTTTGAGCCGGAAGCGTTTAAACTCACGAAGGTTTTGACGGTGACAGATGGTACGGACGCAGGCTATAGAGCCGTCAGCGCTGGACTCAGAATTGCAAGGCGCTTTGAGGCGGCGTTTATGACATTGCATATTGGACAGGTCGCTGAAAAAATTGCTGATGAGGAAGGGAAGTTCACGCGAAAGATCGAGGCAACTCAATCCCTTGCTAAGACAATCCAAAACGTTTCAGAGGCTGAAGAAGTAAATTTCATTGTTGTTCCAACGTCTATTAAAAATATAGGAGTTAATTTAGCTGAACTCCTAGAAATTTTGTATATTCCTACAATGTTCGTATACTAACCATTGATCTGAAGCAAACGTGAACATTTACATTCGGATTATTTTTGGCTTGTACCAGCAATAAATACCTTTGATGACTCAATATGAAGACATAAAAACAAGAAAAGCAGTGAAAAGCAGATAAACAAAAAAATCGTTTAGGCAAGAAAGATTTTCTAACCTATGATCTTCATCATTCTTCTATGCAATCAATATTCTTTGGGTTTTCCCTTCCTTTTTTATCAACACATAATCAACACAAATCTCTTAGGAAAAATTGTAAAACCGTTCTTTCAAGAAGATCAGAACCATAAGATTTTAGTAATCAAAGAGAGTAAGGTTTTGAAAACTACAATTTCAAGGCAACTTGCCCTTTGTCGATAAAGACCTTTAAAAATAATTCAAATATATTTCTTTATTCGAGGGAAAACATTTTTGTTGTCAGAAGAAGAAATAACTGCTGAAGAAGAACTCAAAGAAAGATTGCATGAAGAAATAATTAAACGTATGCCCTTTGTAACACTAAACTTTATTGCATTACTCATTTTTGCATTTATTTATTGGTTCGTTTTCCCATTATTTGTTTTTTTGGAGGGGATTATGCTTATTAATCAAATAACTGCTCTTGAACTCTTACAACTATTTACGATCGTAATGATGTCAATTATGGGATATCGCATGTTATTTGATTTTTTTGTCATTTTGGATGCTTGGTCAGACTTTTTTATTTCAAAACTACCTGGAGTACGATCTGAAGAAAAAGATTCTCTCAGAAGAGTACCAAAAGACATAATCTACATATTTATAGTATTTTTAGCATATTTAGCCATAGAACCTTTCATTCTATCTGTTCCAGTATTCGGAAATTTGATTTTTTTAGTTCTCCCTTACATTACATTAGCTATAGTATTAATTTTCATTTATGATACTGCTAAGTCTATCTATTTTTCTCTGGATATACGAATCAAGTCGTTTTGGTTCAGAAAAATAACTAGTTCTTCAAAAGAAGAAAAAGGAAAGGAAATCTAAAAAAAGCATTTCTACATGCCGCTAGGTCGAGAAAATATTTACCAAATTTAAGGTCATCTAAGAAATATATGACAAAAATAATCTTTTCGAGATGGCTTTCACTATTAGTTCTGAGTGAAAAGATTCGAAAAAAATTAAAAAAATAGAAATGATTAACAAATTCTCCGAATTCATCTCCAGAAGAAAATCTTTTTTTATAGCATTGCTGATGTGGTAAAAAGAATATAAATCTATTAACTGACAACTTTCGAATTTCAATTCCGTCATCTCAACACCGAAAGGCAAAAAATACCTATTAACCTAAGTCAAAAAAATCAATTAACCGATAATTTATAAATATCGAGCGAGAAGACCCAACGACTGGCCGATGTGATGCATCGCGTTTTTCAGCAAGGTTTTTAAACGTTACACCCCCTTATCTCTTGGGTGGATCTACCCTAGCTCAGGAGTTGCGGGACGTGATACCTGTCTGGATTGTCCAATGGTGATGCAGGAAGCTTACTAACTTGTCAGCGGGTAGCCCATTCCTTTCAACAAGTGATGAACTGATATCAAAATACCGGAGGCAATTGACATCAAAAAGCAACCTAAGAGAAAGAACAACGTAAAAAAGATAAAAGCTCTTTTCGTGTTTTTGTCATTGGTAATTGTGTTCTTCTCAAGTACACCTGAACTAGCTATTGCTACCAAGCCAGAAGTTGAATTGAACACTTTAGCCCATTATGGTGGCAGTGTTACTCTGATAATAAATGTAACCCATCACGATACCGGGCCAAAACACTATGTAGACATCGTTAGATTGTGGATAAATGGTACAGAAGAAAATACATGGAATTTCAAAAAGCCAAAAAATGATACTTTTATTCTTACATACAATATCACTCGCGTCGGAAACGACACCAGAGCTACAGTTTCTGCTCGCGATACAGTTCATGGATGGGGAAAAAGAACTACTATAATGATATCGCCTCCACCACAAGAAGCGTTAGAGATAATTAAAGAAGCAAAACCTGAGGAAGTAAGAATTGGTGATCTCATCCAAATTGGTGATAACGTAACGATGCGTATTCGCATCACAAATATCGGAAATGAATCAGTCTATAATGTATCCATCACTGACTATTTGCTTTCTCCTTGGGTATTTATACATCAATCAGGCAATATTACAGCCAATCTCACAGATGTTTTGGAGCCTGAAAATGAAATCATACACGAATACACTGTGAGAGTAGAAAAATCTGGTGAATTCGTATTGCCTAGGACCCGCGCGGAATACAATGACACAACTGACACCCGTAAAGTAGAGTATTCAAAAGACACAAAACTCATAGTTTATCCTGTTTTGTTAACCGAAGGCTGGGGTTATATTACCCTTTTATATTGCATAATATTGGCTATTCCGGGTATACCTATGGCATTCTTCTGGTTTTCAAATAGAAAAAAAACTGTCAAAAGGAAAAAAAGAAGAAAAAAATAAAGAGATATCATGAAATGAAACACAGTTTTTTTCTTTTTCATTTTATCTCAAATTATTCAAATTGTAAAACTATAACTCTTTCATGTGAGGTGAATAATCAATGACACTTTATGACCTATATAAAAACCCCAATTTAAAGTTCTTACTATTTGGTGGTAAAGGGGGAGTTGGAAAAACATCATGTGCAGCGGCAACCGCCACCTGGATGGCGGACTACACAAAAAAAGAAATACTTATCCTTTCTACGGATCCTGCTCATAGTCTTTCTGATTCCTTCGACCAGAAAATCGGCAGCGAGGCAAAGCTGATTTGGGAGTTTGATAATTTATACGGTCTTGAGCTTGACCCTAGCAAAGCTGCACAAGAAGCCCAAGCCATTTTAGGCGGAGGAACAAGTCCTGATATGGTTATGGATGAAATGACTATGAGCCCCTTTGGTCCTATGGAAGATCTTACACCTCCTGCACCTCCTGGAACCGATGAAGCATTGGCTTTTGGTAAAGTCTTAGAATTCATTGAAAAAAGCGATTATGACTTGATTATTTTTGATACAGCACCCACGGGGCACACACTTCGTTTGTTAGGACTACCCGATTTTCTGGATGGATGGGTAGGCAAAATAATTAAATTGAGATACAGCCTATCTAGTATGTTCGGTAAGCTTAAGAAATTATTTGGCCGTCAATTTGAGGAAGATAAAACTATGGAAGTCCTCGAAAAGCTTAAAGAATCGGTGGAGAAAGCAAAAATTGAATTAAGCGACATTAATAAAACAGAATTCATTGTTGTAATGATTCCCGAAATGATGGCAATTCAAGAAACGGAACGATTATTAAGCGCATTATATGAGTTTGAAATGCCAGTAAGGAATATTGTCGTGAACATGATTTTTCCAAAAGAATATACCTATGACTGTACTTTTTGCAAAGCAAGAAGAAAAATGCAAGAAGATAATTTTATTCTAATAGAAGAATATTACAAAGAGGAATTTAATATCACGGAACTTCCCTTGTTTAGCAAAGAAATAAGGGGAGTTGAAAATTTAAGGGAATTGGCGGACTTACTCTTTGTAGAAAAGTGAATTCATAGTTTTTTATCTCTTTTTGGTGCAAAAAATTGGTAAAATTAACCTTTTTGGGTGGTACACGGGAAGTCGGGCGTGCATGTATACACGTTGAATCAAGTGACAAATCCTCTTTTCTTCTGGATTGTGGAATAAATCTAGGGGAAAAGGAGGAAAAAAGATACCCTTTAGAACCTCCTTCTGCGCCTCATTCTATTGTGCTCACACATGCACACCTAGATCATTCGGGATTCCTGCCCATCCTAGTTAAGAACTATAAGGAAAACATAGAGGCAATTTTCTCAACTCCAGTTACTGCGGATATCGCAGAAGTGTTACTTCTTGATTCTCTACGATTATCCAAGATTAGAGATGACATAGAAGCGCCTTTTGATGTAGAAGATGTTCTCTACCTCAGAAAGCATGCAGTTGATGTTAATTATCGAGTACCATTAGACATAGACGGCGGACAAATGATATTGTATAGAAGCGGCCATATAATAGGCGCAAGCATGGTTTGGGTTGAAATTGATGGACACACCATCCTATATACCAGTGACCTTAATACTAGACATTCGCGGACAATTTACCAAGCAGATGCCGAAATACTTCCTGTGGAAACCGTAATCATAGAATCTACATATGCACATACTAATGATCGCCATCCTAGTTTGAAAAAAATTGAAAGAGAATTTGCAGAAGATGTAAAAAGGGCCTTAAATCGAGGAGGTAAAGTAATTGTTCCTGCTTTTGCTGTAGGCAGGTCTCAAGAAGCGATGCTAACTCTGGAAGCCTATGTACGGTCTGGATTCTTACCAAAAGTTCCAATTTATATTGATGGACTTATAAGGAAAATAAATGAGGTGTATAAACTATATTGGTTCCTTCTTCGTCCAGAGATTAGACGGCAAATTAGATACACGAAGCAAAGTCCGTTAGAATCAGACATCTTTAGGTTAGTTTCAGATCGAGATGAACCTATTTCTTCTCTTGAGCCTTGTGTAGTTATTACAACTTCAGGCATGTTAGAAGGAGGACCTGTGGTCCATTATTTGAAAAAATTAGCGGAAGATGAAAGAAATCTTATTTGCCTGACGGGATACCAAGTTGAAGGAACAAGGGGAAGACAACTTCAAGATGGCTTAAGAACAATCAAAATCCAGGATGAACCGATTAATATAAATTGCGAAGTTAAAAGCTTCGATTTCAGTGCACATGCTGATCAAGCAGGATTATTGAGGTTCCTGTCTGCAATAGATGGTGTACAAAAAGTCATTTTAATTCATGGAGAAGAAAGTAAATCACTAAACTTTGCCCAAAGACTTAAGGAATTAAAAAAATCGATCGATGTCGAGGTACCCCAGCTAGGTAAAGTGATCACCATAGATTGATTTTAAAATTCTAGGTAAATCTTCTGATTGTCGCAATTGTGTTATCGGATATTCCATGCTCTTTTAATTCCTCCACATTAAGCCAAACCTCACGCTCTGGAATATCGCTCCCTTTGTCAACATTAAAAGAAAATTTCTTCTTCTTTGAGACCACTACTTCAATCTTTCCTCCAGCTTCGATGGTTAGCTTCTTCATCATCTCTTCATTCATCAATGATGTGCCTTGTTTAATATCATCCCTAAGTCTTAATCTCAGCCTGCTTTGTGGAACTTTTTGACTCAATCTTACTCATCCCATTTTCTTTGTTAATGGTAAATATAGAATAAAAAAGGGATATATATAGTAATAAAGAGTTGCTTCGAATAACTAGATTACTTTATATCTCTAAGTTATTTATAAAAATTAAAAGGCAATTCAAATCCTCTCTACCATAGAAAAATGAATAGTTACCTGAAGATTTTTA
>JAECRX010000248.1 GCA_016292335.1 Candidatus Sifarchaeum subterraneum
CTTTGAGGCGGTGGCCCTCGTGGCTTATGAATTGCTTGTGGGCGTCATCATCGTAGTTTTTTTTGAAGCTTACGGTGATCTTGCCTATTTTATTTTTGCTCCATTCTTTGTCAGGGCTTTTGCTATTTCTGTGTACTCAGACCATATTAACGAAAAAATAGGTAGCAGATCAAATCGTGTATTGCAGTCTGTAAGTCCTCTAATTGGAACTTTTGTTGGCTTGCTTTTGATCGCAAACAAAACGCAGTTGTTCTTAGTTTTCTCGATGACGATGGGCTTTGTTCTCTACATTGTAGTAAGGGACATGATACCGCGAGGGAAAGAAGGAAAGCCGATCTACTTTGTAGTAGGGGCATTTATTACTATAGCAATATCTCTAACCTTTCAGGCAGCTTAAATGATGCAAAAATACTTTTGTGACCCTTTTTTGCGAAATCTGGGTTCTTTCTAAGTTGCCTGAGAACACCATAGATGAATAACCTGTTGTAGGTGTTGATCCAGAAAGCTAACTTTTCATTTTTAGTTTTTAGATTTTTGGGATCAAAACTCTCAAGCCATCTAATATAATTCTCTACTGTTTCATCCTCTTCTAGAGATGAATAGTACACTTTATCCTCAGAATTGACATATTGCTTCAGTAGAGAATTTAACCGATCCTCAAGGGCACCTGATTCATTCATTGTTCATTTTCCCTTTTCCTCTGCCGTTCATAAGTCCAGATTAATTGTGAGAAGATTGTTATTTAATTTTTTCTCCCACTAAAAGTCGCACTAAGCTCCGTACATTTTTCTGTCTTCAATAATTATAAATTCCTTGGATAGCTGCTCTTTTAAGTTGGTTTCAAAGTCTATCTTAGCTATGGCGCTAAGTGCTTTTGTAAGTATAATTCCCGGAAGACGCAAGGGTCCAGAGGGCTTATGATTGCCTAAGACTCCTATTCTTCCAGCTGGTTTTAGGACTCTTGCCGCCTCTTCGATGGTCTTCTCGTATGCTGGAGTTATTTTCAGACAGAAGGAGATAAGAATAGCGTCAAAAGTTTTATCGCGGAAGGCTAGATGGGCAGCATCTGACCTTACCAAATGTACTCCTTTGCTTCCGATTTCCTTTTTCGCTTGTTTCAACATCTCAGAAGATAGATCTACTCCCAACAACGTTCCTTGAGTTTTTATTTTTTGAAGCAAAAAGGGAAAGTCTAGAGCCGTTCCACAACAAAGATCCAATACAGCATCCCCAGGCTTTAGGTTAAGTTTCTCAGCAACCATTGATCTAAATCGTTTGTCTCTTCCGAAAAAGTAGACTTGGTTCATCAAACCGTATAAAGGAGCGGCTCTGTCGTAGGCAACTAAAACTTCTCTGATAGTTTTCGCCATTCGAAACACATCCTTCATTGAAGGTTCATATGCATACATAGGGGATTTTTCCAATTTGAATAATGAATCCACTATATATATCTTTAATAATAATGTAATGAAGATACATAGTGAAGAAAATTGAGAATTTGGATCGATATTTTAACTCCCAAACAGGCGAGATTTTTAGGATCAATTTCAAAGAAATTAGATCATGAATATTTGATTACAACACGTCATTATCGTCATTGTGAAGGGATTTTAAAGCTCATTGGTGTAGAGGAATATGAAGTTATTGGTGAGTATGGTAAAACACTGAAAGATAAACTACAACTTAGTCTAAAAAGACAGGAAAAATTGGAGCCTATCATCAAAAATTTTGATCCTGATATTATCTTAGCCCATGCTTCAACAGAAGCTGCATACATGGTAGGAGATTGGTTGAAAAAACCCCTTATTTTTACCTGTGATTGTCCACATAGTGTAGTTAATCGTATTATTCTCCCACATACATTTGCACATGTTCGTCCTTCCTTCTTGAATTTTGAATATCCGTGGCCAAAACGGATTATAACATATAACGGTTTACCAGAAGTAAGTTATGTTAAGGATCATAAATCTAAAGGAAAAAGCGTTTTAGATAAATTAGATTTAGATCCTGATGAATTCATAGTTTTCAGACCTGTTGAAAAGTTCGCGCATTATTATGAGGGCTACGATGATGTCGATTATCAAGTTTACAACGCAGTCAAAGATCTAGTTGAAAAGATCGTTATTTTTCCTCGATATAGTGAAATTGGCTGGAATCAATTTGATCCTAAAATAAAAATTGCTGATGAAACAATTGATACTCTCGGTTTATATGAATATGCAAGAGCCGTAATTACTGGTGGCTCAAGTATGGCCGTCGAAAGCTGTTTACTTGGAATACCGTCCATTAGTACTTTTCCAATTGAATACAAAATCTTTGATTTTTTGAGGGAAAATGATTTTCCCATAGTTAATACCAAAGAAAGGAATTTAAGTTTAATAAGAGAAATTGTTGAAAACAGTAAAAAGAGGAGTGTTGATGTAAATAAATTAGAAGATCCTATTGAGAAAATAAAAGCGCTTATAGAACAACTAGAAAAGAATAATCTGTAACAAATATTCGATTCCCTCCTCATAATTACATATATTCTTTTTATAATCGTGCGATTAATTGAATTAAAATTTAAATCAGAGAAAGAGTTTGGCGAAGAAATGTAGAATTATAAAAAAAAGGTTGAAATACTATTTCGAGAAGAAATTGTAGTTAAATCTCATCACAAAACAGTGGTGATATAGTGAGGATCAATGTCAGAGTAAAAGAGACTCCAAAAATGATCGATGACCTAAAGTTAACTATCATCGGAAAAGGTTTAAAGGAAAAGTTGAATGAGGGGCGATGTGATGTACTTTTACTTAGGAATACAAAAAATAAACAAAAACTCGTTGTTCGTTCTCTTTCTATAGATAATCCCATATTCGTGAATTACAGAAATTTGAATCCTCAAATTACTGAAGAGATCAAAAATGGGGAAACCATTCTTTTGAATACTCTTTTACAAGAAAAATTAGGTATTAATGTTGACGATTATGTAGAAGTACTAATTCCTGAAGACAATGTTTTTGCATATGGAACATTTTTAAGCGCTCATTATGATTTCAGTTCTCCTTCTTTTCCAAAACTTCATATTCCTGGAGTTCGAAACAATATTTTTCAAGGTATACAAAAAACTAAAGCAATTTTGAAGGGATTTGCCCGTCTATGGCCTAAAGGCCTTGAATTCCCTTTTATTGTTCCAAAATCCGATTCAGAGGTAGTTGGTGAGATCTACTTTGATATTTCTTCAAGCATGTTGGATGAATTAGATCGAATAGAAGGTGTAGGATATCTATATGAAAGAGATAAAGTTCCTGTTCAACTTGTTGAAGGTGAATTTTCTAGAGCTTTCATTGAGGCTTGGGTATATATTGCTCATGAAAATTTAATAAATAACTTTCCCGATGCACCCGAAGTAGACATTCTCTTCGGTGATGTTTTTTACAAAGTGGATATAAATGAAATAAAAAAATTTGAATTTGTACGTGACAGATTCATTGAGTTTTTGGAGGGTTGGTATCCTATTATTCTCTCTGTCCCCCACGGAGGAAAGAAATTTTTAGAAAGTGAACCGATGATTAGTGAAGAAAAGGAAGCTGATGAGAATTCAGATTTGCTAGCCCTTGAAATCACAAAAGAGTTGTTTTTAAAAAGTCAAAATGAGATAACACCTTATGTAGTTATTGAAAAGATACATAGAAAATGGGTGGACCCAAATCGAGCACCTATGGATCCAGAGGCCTATAATAAAGAATCATTGCCCGCCAAAAAATCACACGATGATTTTCATGCAAAATTGAGAGAGGTTATCTTAAATTGCACGCAAAATTCAAACAAATGTCTCTTACTGGATATTCATGGATGTAAAGCGAGAGATTATGATATAATGTTAGAGACATTAAATGGAAGGTCAATAAAACTGAATCAAATTGAGGAAGAAAATAAATTCCTGAAAAGAACTGAATTCATAAATTACTTCCAAAGAAAAGGATACAAAGTTCAACCAGAGTCTGAAACGATGGCTGAAATACTACCAGGAGATTATATTTTGGACAAATACTGTTTGGATGAAAGGATCTTGGGAATTCGGTTTGAAGTCAATTATGAAAATAGGATTGATTCTGCCAAAAGAAAAAAGTTGGCGGTGGATACCGCCCAGATTTTGATTGAGGTCACACAAAATTTTATTGAGTTATGTCAACGCGAATTTTAATTATTCTATATACGGTAAATTTCCATATACTTTTCTCTTTTTTAGACTGTAGCAATGCGGTTTGAAGTTTAGAAAAATGAACCGCGTTAAGTAATAAAATGTTAATTCCGAAAGCGTATGTTATGTGTTATAAAGAATGATTTAATTTACCTTTTTTACTTATCAGTGCCCTCTTTTAAACCCATTTTTCGCATAAAATAAAGTAGCATAAAATAAAAAAATGAGAGGATCAGAGGATCTACCTCTTGAAATCCATCTTAGTTGACATTCTCCATCGCTAAAGCGAGGAGATTCTTGGTGCTACGTTGTGGAACAAGGGGTGTGCCAGCACCCCGTTATCCCTATCCTTGAAAGGACTGAGAAATATCGGATTGGAGATGTTCACTGCCTTATTCATATCTGCGTGCAGAAACTATTTGGATGTTGCTCTCTTCCATTCATCTACATGGCTAAAGCCAATACCTTTCTTGGAGAAGAATTTGTAGATCAAAGGCTAAAGAGACAAATTGTCTGTAATGATTAGGGAATTCTAGATTAATAGAGATTTGCAACAATGATATATTGCAGATCAAAATCAATCTAGAAGATGCTGATGAAGTTATTTTTTACTAGAGAGCATCTATTCCAGCCTGGGCACATTCTGCATCTTGCTCAGCTGTTGCGCCGCTAACGCCAATCCCGCCTATTATTTTATCATCTCTTTTTACAGGTAAACCACCGCCGAAAATGATGATATTTCTACAAGCATGTATTCCGAATGCCATCGTACCTGGTTGAGCTATTGCTTTTAATTCATGTGTTGGCATCTGTGCTACAACAGCCGTGTATGCTTTGTTAATGGCAACTTCTATGCTTACTAGAAGTGCTCCATCTTGTTTATGAAGAGCAATTAAGTGGCCTCCATTGTCGCAAACTGCAATTACCATGGTTACTCCCATCTCTTTAGCTTTTTTTTCTGATGCCGCGATCATTTTTTTGGCTTCTTCCAGTGTCAGACTCATTGGCTTTTCACCTCCTTTATTTGGTGTTTTCTTGAAAGAGAATCCACAAATTCGATCGGAACGAACTTTTGCGGGAAAAAGTTGGGGAAAACCAATGTTATTATTTTCTATTATATTCGAATTTACTCTATTGCTTCTTTTAGGTATAAAAACTTTAGTATGTTATGGAGAAGAGGAGCATAGTTCAAAAAAAACAGGAATTGACAAGAGAGAGGCTTGGGAATCTCCATTGGATCTGTTTCGGCCTCTCAACCTTATTCAGAAGGGTTAAAGACTCCTCTATCCTTGAGTGTAAAACCTTGTCACGAAGCTTCTTTAAAAGCTTCATTATGACCAAGGAAAAATTGAAATAGGGTTTTAAGAAGATTCTTTCCTAAAA
>JAECRX010000249.1 GCA_016292335.1 Candidatus Sifarchaeum subterraneum
ATATAGATGAGGCTGATTTGATCGAATTTCTCGGTAAGGATGACAATACGAACGTAATAGCAATATATGTGGAAGGCCTTAAAGAGCTGGAAGGAAGAAAGTTTCTAAATGTAGCTAAGAGAGTAGCTAAGAAAAAACCTATTGTTTTCTTTAAGAGTGGTAAGACAAAAGAAGCATCTCTTGGCGTGACATCTCATACAGGGGCTTTAGCAGGAGTTTACAAAATTTACAAAGGAGCATTCAAACAGGCGGGTGTAATCCTTGCTGGGTCTTATGAAGAATTACTTGCTGCTGTAAAAGCAATTGCGATGCAACCAAAAGCTAAAGGAAATAGGTTTGGAATGGTAAGTAACGGTGCAGGTACAATGGTTTCAGGATTCGATCATTTAGAACAGTACGATTTGGAGTTGCCAGACGTAAGTGAAAGTACCATGAAGAGTATGAAGGAGGTTTTTCCACCTTTCTTTGTACTTTACAAAAGTATCATAGATGTAACGGGTTCAGCCAATAGTGAACATTACAGGATCGGTATGGAACATCTGATTAACGATGAAAATGTTGATATTATTATGCCATGGTTTGTATTTCAGGATACTCCATTAGATGAAAATATCGTCAATGTTTTAGATGAACTAAATCGAAAAACAGACAAACCGATTATCTGCGGCGCAATAGGAGGACCATACACCGAAAAAATGGCAAAAAGAATCGAAGAAATAGGAGTACCTGTCTTTCTTTCTGTAACCCAATGGATGTTTGCAGCGTCTGCATTATCAAAAATATAAAAAATAAGGGCGTTTTCGCCCCTATTCTTTCTCCAAATACGTCTCCTGCCCCTTGTCTGGGTTTTTTTACATATTCATTTTCGCTCTTTCTAAGAATTGATCATCAATCCACCACTATCTGACTTGCGGTGAGAAATTCACGGATGGGGCGGGGGACAATGAACAACGCGGATCTAACCGCAAGTTCGAAATCATCGAAAAGGTTATATTAACTGATTTTGCTAATTTAATCATGTCACTCATAAAAATCCTTGAAGAAGCTATAGAAGAAGAGGCAAAAGCTCAAGAAACTTATAAGATGGCGGCAGAGAAGGCTGAAGATCCCGAGACCAGAACCATCTTAGAGCAGCTGGTGAAAGATGAGGCAGCTCATGAAAAGGTACTGAGAGAAAGGCTAGCTGCATTGAAATTAATGCGAAGATAGTCCTAAGTAATACAGGCTAATAGCTGCCATGGATATTACCAGCAACGCAATAGCTACAGAAGTGATGACAATCCCCCTGTTAATTTTCCAGTGTTCTCTCCAGCTTACGGCAACATAATGAGTGCAGATAACTACCGCAAAGGAGAAAAGGGCCACTAAGGTGAATTGCACAAGTACAGGGATATGATGAAGAACTTCCTCTGTGAGAAAGATCTTCCATATGCTCAAGGTGTAGTAAAAGACGATAATAAATTCAATGAAGCTAGCTGCCATCTGCATAGTAAGCCCTTCTTCTTGAAGTTTTTGGGTTTGTTTTTGCAGTGTTAGACTTTCTCTGCCCCTTAAAAGACCCACCTTTGTTGCTACTACATCAATTGCCGTTTTTGTACCCTCTAAAGAGGCACTTAGGAGCCCTTCTTCTAGTTTAAGTTGATCCAGAATTTCTTTATTATCTTTAAGATATTTTGATTCGAGAGGTTTTTCTAGGAATAACAGAGATAAATGCTCTTCTAGCCTTCCCATTTCATCTTTAATGGTGTTTTGGGCATTTTTAGTCATAAAGATATAGTTTGCCATTTTTTCGTATGTTGTAGAAAGATTGTTGATTTCCTCTTCTAGAATCTCTATTCTTTCTAAATCACTTTCTTTTTTCCCAATTCCTCGATAAAGGATCTTACCCACAAATTTATCTAATTCCATCCTTTCTTTTTCCATCAATTGCCTTTGATCTTGAAAGAATTTAACTTTTTTATCAAGACTTTGGAAATTTGCATCAAAAATAGGGAGATCTTCGATAAGAAATTTAAGAAGAGGATCATTTTTTGATGGGATACAAAAATAATAGTTTCTGCTATCTCTGGAAGAATGATAAAGTTTTCCAAAAGAGAGTTCGCTTTCAATAATTGGATTTTCAGGAAATTGGTCTTTTATAATTTCAATCTGTTCTTCTTCCTCTACGATCAGAACAGTGCCCTCTCCGAGGGCGTAGGATAAAGATTCTTTGATTTTGTTCCTCTTCTCTTCTATGTTCTTGAAATTTACTTCCTGTAATAAATCTTCTGAAAAGAATAAAAGTCCGATTATGGCGATATTTTGGAAACAAGATAGATATGATCCATTTCTATCACCAATAACAAAAGAAATAGGAATAAATGTTTTTTCAGTTTTTTCTGGCTTTGAAACATCTCCTTTTATCTCTTTTTCGTCGTATTCTTGGATGAGAGAATTCCAAGCGTTTCTAATCTCTTTTTCATCGTCAGTATGGAAGTAGATGTAATGGCAAGCCCTCGGTATTTTTTTAATGCTTTCAATCAATTCAGCTTCCCTCTCTCATAATTATAAGCATTTTCGAAACTCGCTACAAGAATAGAGGAGATTAGCCCCTTATAAGGATTATGTTGCGAATTCCGTCTTTGAATCCCATCTGATGGAGTGCCAGAGCCTGTAATACATGATATACACCGACCAGATGGTTCTGTAATTCTACAGTTTCCTCTCCGCGAAGGCGGGAATGTCCAAGCCTGAAATTTTCGTTCATCCTGCAGAGACAACGCGCTACTCCTATTCTAAAGAATTTCCATCATTTTCTCCCTTCTGATAGTTACCGTTGTAAATTTTACGTTCGCTTCCAATTCTTCCTTCAATTTCGGAGAATTTGATCATCGTTTTTCGTTTCTTTTCAAAATACAGTAC
>JAECRX010000250.1 GCA_016292335.1 Candidatus Sifarchaeum subterraneum
CTCAAATATTTCTCTTTCTCTAGATCTTTCGGGTGGAATAACCTTTAGGCCGCTTTCAGCTCTTATAACTATGTCTTCGCCCTTTCTGACTTTACCTAGGGGCTTACAATATGCTCTATTACCCTCAATAATTATAACTTTGTCCATTTCAATATTTTCTACCTCGACCCACTCATCCGAAATTCGGACATAAGTCTTATGATTGGTTGTAGAATAGAAATTATCAGGAAGAACTCCATCAGCTGGAGCTTGAAGAGTCTTCACATTGGCAATTTCTCGCGTTTGCATAGCACCAAATTTTTGAAGTTCCTCTAATATGAGATCAAGTTGCTCCTTTGTCTTTCCAAAAACTCGTATTCTCGCGACGGAGTAGTCAGTTTTTCTTCGCCCTATTCTGAAGTAATTAATGTCAATCTCTCCACCAAGATCATATATTAATCCTAATGCTTGAGGAAGAATCATCGAGTCTATAAGATGCCCTTCCATTTCTACTTCTGCTTCAAAAGGATAATCTTCTATAAGGTCGACACCTGGTTCCTTTTCTTCTCTAATAGTCAAAATTCCGCCCCCACTCATTATTTTTTAGTGTGAGCTGAGGTTCTTGATAAAATTCGTTAATTAGAATGAATTTTGATCTCTTGTACATTTATTAATTCGATTATTTTTTATTTATATTTGATGTTAATAAGTTCATTACACCAATGATAATTGATTAGATGGTGTTTTAGTGCTTATAGTTGATTTTGAGGCCTAAGTTGAAGGAAATCAATAGTCTAAAATAAGATTTGAAAAAAAGTTTACCTCTCCAAGATTATCTCGTGTCTTCCATTTTTTTGAATAAGCCAAGAAACCCGCTTAATGGAAGTATTGCCAGAATAAGTAAGGTTAATTGAAAGTTCAGGGCCTCAGCCAAAAAACCCGAAATTAATCCCCCTACAAATCCTCCAAATCCTATAGAAGACGTGAGTAATCCCATTGCTTCTCCTCGTTTATCTTCAGGTGCAATATCTGCTATAAATGCATTAGTCCCTGTGCTGATACATGCGTAGGTGATTGCTAGAAGTAGCATAACAGGAATTAAAAAAAAAAATGGTACAATCGGAGAACCTGAAGCTATCATACCTACAGTTGACGTGAAAATCAAAAATAATGCAGAGCCGAAGAAGCCAAAGAGAATAGTGGGTTTTCGTCCAATTTTATCCGAAAGTTTTCCAGCGGGTGTCATTAGGAAAATTTGTGCAAACGGATTCACGGCAAAGATGATACCAAGCCAAGTTTCTGTTGCACCTAAGGTTACAAAGTAGATTGTAAAAAGAGGATAAATCCCAAAAATGGCAGTGTAACGCAAGAAAGTAAATATATAGAGCCAGTTAAGTCCGTTCTTTTTAAGAAAACTTATTTCATTACCTGTTGGTAAAAATCGGTGTCTTACAGCTGAAAACACTTCTCGAAGACTATATTTCATCTTGAGGGCTTTTCTGGTCGGCTTCAGAAAAAAAATGGAAAAAATTGCGCCTATTAGAGCTATAGTTGCTCCAAAATAAAAACTTGCACTGAACGAGTATATTTCGATGATAAATCCTCCTGCCAGTGTTCCTGTGGTCCATCCCAAGCTAATCAAAGTATTCAATATTCCCATGTTTTCTCCTTTTTCTTCCTCTGTAGAAATATCTGTGACCATTGCTAAAATGGCTGGAGAAAATGCAGCTGAGGCCATACCAGCAAAAGCCATCATCATGGCCAATAACAGTGTATCACTCACAAAAGCAGTCATAAAAAAAACTAATGCTGTTCCTAGGAGAGCTGCCACAACAAAAGGTTTTTTTCTATCAAAAATATCCGATAACGTTCCCCATAACGTTGTAGTAAGAGTGTACATCAACCAATATACTGCTGTCAAAAGCGAAATTTGCCATATTTGTAATCCTAATCTACCAGCATATAATGGCACCAAAAAAAAGGGGAACAGCATACAAATATTGAATAAAAAAGCGGATATACTTATAGAGAGTAATGTTTTTTTCATTTTTCTAATTCTCTCTTCAAATTATTTTTAGACCTCTTTCGTGAATTTTAGTTTATTTATAAATATTACTTTGGCCAGGTTCAACATATCCCCAATATTCCAAGGCTGCAGCCAATTCCTTGTGCTCTTTAGCATACTCGGGTAGGGAAATTCCAGCTAACGTGGCATCTACTGCCTGTCTCAAGGCTTTGGCGCCAGCACTTAATCCCCAAGGATGGCCAGCTACTCCTCCACCAGCTTGTATCTGGATATCTATCCCCGCAATATTAATTAAGGCTTCTACGCTTCCTGGATGAAGCCCTCCCGATGCAATTGGTAATACATCCTTTAACCCATGCATATCCTCAGTTAGAGCCTTTTGACATTCGATATTTTCTATTGGAGGTGCATGCATCTTTCCTATTCCAAAAGTACCAATATGGAGTAAATCACCACCTGCTAATCTTACAAGCTTTGAAATAACCTTCATATGGATTCCATGTTTGGAATTCCTCGTAAAAGCTGCATGCATGGCTCTATGACAATGAATTGGCACTTTTACTCCCGGATCCTCTGCCAGGGCTCGAACAGCAGAAAAGCCAGTAACTATAACATCAACCATCAGCATATTAGCGCCATTTTCGAGTGCTAAATCTGCAACTTCTAAAATCTTATCTGCTCTTGTTGTTACATTAACAGAATAGAGAACGGTTCTTCCCGTTTCTTCTTTAACTTGGTCAAGCTTTTCTGCTATTTTTATTACCCTCTCCTCCAAAGGACAAAATTTTTGAGAAATTAATGTTTCGTCATCTTTGCCTGATGTTAGTCCTGCCATCCCTATTTCATATACAAAGTCCCCATAATCCTGTGGTTTTAATCCGATCTTGGGTTTGACAGTTCCTCCGACAAAAGGTTGATTTTTGTAACCTGAATAATTACGGATGCCTTGTATCCCAAATTTTGGGCCTTTAAAGCCCCTAACTATTTCTTTTGGGAAAAACACATCTATCAACCTTACATTCCTGATAGCTTCAAGTCCAAAAAGATTACCTGCAATCACACTCAAGATTGCTGGGATGCCTCCAATTTCATCGAAATTACTAAATTCTTCATTTGGAAATGCAACTGTGGCAATTTTCTCCTGTTTGTCAATATCTATCACTTTTGCGCCTAAAAACTCATGAATCTTTTTTTCAGTTGGGACTTCTGTCCATGTTCCTGTAGATTCCTCTTCGGCCAATTTACCTGCAGCATCTTCAAGTGTCAGATCTGAATCAATAAAATACTTACAGATTATATAATCTTCAGGATCAACTTTTTTTCCTAAAGCAAGAAAACTCATGACGTGTCTCCCTCTTTCAAAAAATAGAATGTCAAACTTAAATTAAAGACATGAGGTGGCTTTTTGATTAATTATTTAGGGGACGAAGGCGTAGAGTTACAAAATTATTTTAATGTTTCCTTTAAGTTTGAAAGATAAAGAAAAAAGATAATTATTAAGTTTTTGGGGTCAGAAACAAGGTTCTACTCTTCCATTTCTTATGTTCATCGATAAAACATGGAACACTCTACTCTAAAATCCCAAAAACCACAAGAATACCAATAGTTAGATATTTTTAATCAAAAAGTAATAAAAACGAATAAATCATTATAACTTAGTATTAAAAGAAGCGACTAAGAAATATAGATACACGTTGAAAAATCACAAGAGGACTTTTGCGATTATTATATTTCCCTTCATAGTAAAAATCTCCAACTACGGCGTGGTGAAGAAATAATGAGCGGAATTACGGTGCCTTTAGACATATATACAGAAATTTTGAATCTTATCGATAATTTTCACGAAGAACATAAAGAGGTAGGAGTTAGCCTAGTCTGTTTTAGTGATGGAAGACCAGTTGCAACATCAAGCCGAAGAATGGACGATCAGAGCATACAAATGTCGGCAGCCGTTGCTGCAATCCAATCCATGGTTGAAAAAACCATAACAAATTTTGTAAACCTTCCTCCTGAAGAGATAAGAAGGGTAGTTGTTGAAGGTGAAAACGATTATTTTATAATTGTCAGGTCAGGGAAATCTTCAATTCTTGCAACATATGTTGCCAGCACGACTCCAAAGCTTCATTCAATTCTTGCATCAATGACGAGAGCTTCATGGAGAATAGGTCGAATTCTTGATAAGTTTAAACCACAATATCCACTTGAATAGCATAGAATAAATGATAACAAAATCTTTGAAATGATATAGTTTAGTTCTCAGATATATAATTAGTGCGTGACCCATCCAAAATATAAATCCACAAATGTGGAGAATGCGGTACTGAAACAATGTTTGCAAGTTGACTAGTCCTTACACCCTTCTTAAACTCATTCGCCAATTCTAATATGAACGCGTTCTTCAAAGTTTGGGATCAAAATAGAATTTCCCGCGTCCCTTACAGGTGTATGAACCATTATTTTTTGTCCTTTACATCTGTTCACGTATTCACTCAATGTTTTTGAAGATGAATGAGCACTAAAACGAGCATAAACCACTTTACAATCGATATCGGTGACATTTCCTTCTATTATCTCTCTTCCCAAAGTATTTTTGGCAAGATAGCCAGTTAAGATCAAGGATGCCTTAGGTTGTTTCCTAATCTCAAGAAAATAGGATCTTGCTAAACCGCCTTGTAACATTCCGCCGCCACAAACAACTACATCGTCTTTTTCTAGACTTTCTTTTCCAGTTTCTAATATCGTGTATTTTCCTTTAAGATTAGTTAATTGTGCGACTGTTGCTGCCATACCTAATAACATGACATTTTTTTCTTTAGTCACACCGTTTTTTTCCAAAATACTAATAATCTCCTGGGCCCTTCCAACAGAGAAAACAGGAATCACAGTCTTATCAGATTCTCTCGTTGCATCAATTAATTTTTTTTCTGCCTCTATTCTTGAAAAATTTTCTCTACCAAAATATGTGCCATCAAATATAGTGATATCTGCATTTACATGAGGATTAGATCCATTTTTGAATAATTCAGTAGAATCTAAATTGAAATCGCCAGTATAAAGAATACTAGTTTCATCGACTTTAATAAGAAGAGATGAACTTCCATAAATATGTGCGGCATTAAGGGGTGTGACAAAAACACCAGGGGATACTTCTACCTCCTTATCGTAATCTATTTCTACAAAGCTTTCTTCTACTTTATCAACATTTTCTTTCTTAAGAAGAGAATTGATAGTTTTTCTATATGGTAAGCCAAATTTTGCATTCATTAGTTTTGCACAGTCACGAATTAAAAGCATTGAAATAGTTTTTGTAGGCGGGACTCCTAAGACAGGTCCATTGAACTTTTCAAAAAGAACAGGTAATCCCCCACAATGATCAAGATGGGCATGCGAAACAATAACAGAATCAATAAATTCTAAATCAGGAACCCATCGTGGAATTCCATGGCTGACAATACTGAGACCATAATCGCACAAAACACCACCGTTATCTGTTCTTATTAACACTCCACTTCTTCCAATTTCACTTCCTCCAATAAAAACAAACTCAACATCTTGATTAGGAACGGAATATGTGACTTTTGGGAGAATGTTGCTAATCATACTCGTTGGTATTTTTTCTAGCCTATCCAAAGAAAGAGGATCGACACTAGGCAGAGGGTGGGATTTATACACACGTATTGGAAATGAAACACCATTGTTTGAAAACAATCCCATTTCTAAAAAAACACTTTTTAAGGTTTCAAACGTATTAGCAAGGGACATTTGACCAACAATGAGTTCTCTGGCTTTTGAGAAACTTTTTGCTTCAAATTCCTCCAAAATTTTTGAACCAAGTTCTTTTTTCGTCCAAAGTCTTATTTTTTCCCAAATATCCCAGAATCTTTTGCCGCTGATTATTTCTTGTAAATATTCAGGGCGGTTCATAACTAGGTTAATAAATTGATATCTTTCGTTGGTGGAAACGTAATCAACTAAATCTTTTAAACCAAAGTTTGTTGCAAAATCAGCAATTTCTCTTGGAGAAGGGGATTGGACACCAAAAAATTCAAATCTATCTCTAACAAAAGTCAAAAAATCATCATTGCTTTTTGCAAGGATGAATGCCTCTAAACATAAAACATAGATTAACCAATCCCGAATGTTTTTAATATCAGTTTTAGCCTTAGTGAGGCAATATCGGAATACTGTTCTAAAATCCTCTAAATCAAAAATTTCCAACAAAAAAGAATACAATGTTTGAAAGAGAATATCGTAAATATCATCGCCTACTTCAATATCTTCATTAATGAAAATTTGATTGATTTTAGAAAATATAATATTTTCCAGATTAAGAAGTTCATTTGATTCATTTTTAAGTTTACTCAGAATAAAGATTAAGTTAGGATTGTTGTCTCCACTTAACCCTTCATAAGCATCAAGTAATTCTTTTCTTGTTTTAATTTTCCCATCAGTTAATTTTTCAAATAACTCTTCTGCCATTTGGTATAGCTTTTTTGGTAGTTTTAATGAAGCATTCAATCCAAAAACCTCTAGGAAAAGGATGAATCATCCATTTATTTATATATCTGCTCAGGGACAGCATAAATCATAGGCATCTAGTAAAAATTGAAGAAAGATACAGTTATTGTGATGGAAAAAGTGATTCAATAATAATCAATTTCGAAAATTGAAATAGAAGAAATAACACATTTTTTAGATGAGTTCTACATAAATAATGTGAGAAAAAACACCTGATACTGAGAAATTCACCGAAGAACAAGATAATTGAATTAGAAAATAAACTTTTTTGATGTTTGAGCATATGTCATGTTTTAACTTTCTGATCTAAATTTTAAACCAATTTCAGCACATTTTTAACATTGTGAGCAAATTGTGGGTAATTTCTTTCAAATATCTGAAAAAACATCATCTTTCTTGTCTAGATCATCTTTCCTTTTCCTTTTTAAGGCGAACAGAAATACCTGAGCTTTCTACTTCATAAGGAACTATATCGTTCACAAATTTGAAGATATTAATTGATTTAGTTACTTGAAGAAATTTTTTGGGTTTAGCTTTTTGCTCAAGACTCTTAAATTGAATTACATTGTCGAACAAATGTTTTGTTGTTTCTATAATTTTCTCATCGTGCATTTTTTCATTTAGAATGCAATGAATTAAATCCCCAAGGGCTTTAAGTTGAATTAGGAGCCGTCTCATAAGTTTTATTGCCTGATCGGGATTGCCTGTATCTGTAATAGTTGTAGATAAATTATTATAAATAAATCTGGCTCTCGACTTTTTTCCACCAAGAATTTTGTATCTCAGGTCATAGAGGCTATTATAAATGAAGTTCACATCATGAGGTTTTTCAACGATAACATGAGCGTTACTAGGAATTTCACTACCATAACCAGCCGATCGTGAAAATAAATCGATGAAAAAGAGTTTGCCTTCATTATCTCTTTGACTAACTAACTCAACATCACAATATGAATTTAGGAGGTTATATTCATCGATAGTTGGGGAATTTGTTGAGATATAAATTAATATGTCACCTTTTTGCAGAACATCGCGGCAATAAGGAAGCAAAGAAATTTTAGCATCACTATAGGTCGATGAATCGGTCAGTAAAAGTGTGCTTGAACCAATTTTGATTCCGCCCCCGAGGAGATGATCTAACTCGATAATACCACTTGTTGTCAAAGTGTTTCGATTATTGTTGTTCTGTAGGAGATATTTTTGGGTTTCCAAGTGAGACACACACGCATATACATGATGAGTTTTCTATATAAAACTTATCATATGGCAACACTTTATTTACATATGAATACACAAGACAACATACAAATCATTTTGGACCAGTTGGATTTATTTAAAAAGTTAAACTGAAGAGTTTACAGGCATTTTTATTTTTTTGACAGGTTCATTCTTTTAAGATGAGTTTGCGGTACTGCTGTTATATGAATGTGGTTTCAATTTATCTCTTATTTAAGTTTTTAGAGCTTTTCGGTGCAAGTTATGATAGTTAAGCTCCAATAAATGTGGAAATAGTCAGTCAGATAAGAATCATTGAAAGTTTTTGAATGGAGATAGTTTTATTTACTTTGTCAAATGATAGTTGATTTTTGAATTTTTTCTTCTCTCATCCTATATATAAACAAAAAGATTTAAATACATTTTGAAACTTAGGATTGCGAGCCACACAGCTCAAAATTTTAAAATTATACATTTCACAAATTCAGCATTACAAATTAAAGAAAAATTTGCTAAAGCAATTACTTTTCCCAATGTCATTTAATAACATCGAAGCCAGAATCCGGGTGGGAGGGATATGTCAGCAGCTCTTGCAAGATCCATACACAATCGGTTACACCTGCAGACATAGCTGGGGTGACATTCCTTCATTTCTTCGGCGAACCATAGCTGTTCTCCTCAGTTGTGCCGAGAAAACAGTACAGATTTCTTTGATTTTCTGGGCCTTCTATATTATCAAAAGACATAAAGTTCTTTTTTGTATCAAAAATAGAGATAAATAGAACACCAATTGCAAACAACTTTTTCTCCCTGAGATGGAATTTTAGGGAGTTTATGATCACATTGGGGGCAATTTGCTGAGTTTTTTGAATCATTTATGGCTTTTGGTGGCAAAATAAGCTTGTTCGCCCAATCAACACCGAAAGAAATGTTCTTTTTTTCCCAAAGATTAAGAATAAGTTCTTTTAGATCTTTTTCAGGAATATTAAATATAGAACAAAAATCTCCGAAATTAACCCGGCCCTTAATTGTCAGATAATCAATAATTTCTTTGATTGTTTTATCTTCTATCATTTTCATCAACTCTTTCCTAACTTTTCTGAAATGCACAGTATTACACCGTCCCCTTTTAGGGGAGTTGTCGCGTTTGAATGATTTAATCTACAAATATGTATAATTTTTATAACAGCTCTGGCAAGAATACCACCCTACTTGTAGGGTGGATGAATTGCTTTTTTCAGTTTTTCACAACATTTTTAAATCTCTTTTTCTCTATAGATATTTGAATTGAGCTGAGGTCACACTCGCCAATTCCAATTCTTTAAACAATAAACAACTGAGTCAGGGCAGGAACTGCCCGTAGAGCCTGTTGGACATATCCCGTTGGGGAATGGATGAATCAGGAAGCCACTCAACTTGTTGGGTGGTAGTTCACTTTACTCAAATATCAGCAGAAATTGCTTAAAAACTCTTTATCAAAGATTTTTCATCTGAAAAATGAAGAAAAATTAAAAAGGGTGGCTCTTCTTCTGTAGCAGTTTGATAACGACGAAAATTTAAAAAAGAACCACTTAAGGGAAGTGGTTCTCGAAGGTATATATCTGTTTCGCTAAGAAAGGGAAAAAGTCCAGAAGAGGCAAAAATAGTGTGATTACCCCTCAAATGGATGAGGCAGTCCTAGACATCAAGGATTCGCATACAAATTGGTGGAAAACAAGGATCAACAGGGACGTTCGCAAATATGGATTTTATGTAGGTGATTCGGCCATTTACAAGATTTTAAAGTGTCACCATTTGACGTTTCTCTGTTATAAATTACAGAAGTATCATTTATAGAAAATGTTCTTTTTATACTCTCCGTCCGCGTCGGCCGCCTGGACGGCGCGTTCCGTCATGCGGGATGGGAGTAACTTCTTCTATTCGTCCTATCCTTAACCCAGCTCGGGCAAGGGCTCGTATTGCAGCTTGAGCGCCAGGACCTGGGGTTTTTGGCCCATGCCCCCCAGGAGCTCTTACTTTAATGTGAATTCCAATTAGCCCTTTCTCCTTAGCTTCATCAGCTGCTCGGAGTGCTGCCTGCATAGCCGCATATGGACTGGGTTCGTCTCTGTCAGCCCGAACCACCATTCCTCCAGAGTATCGAGCTATAGTTTCCGCTCCAGTCAGATCTGTGATATGGACGATTGTGTCGTTATAAGATGAATAGACATGTGCTATGCCCCATATTGCTTTTTCACTATCTTTTTTACTCATATTATTCTCCCTCTGTTTCTACTCTAGATGATGGCGCGTAATCTGGACGTTCTTTATGAGTTTCATCTCGGTAAGGGCTAAATGGTGTATAATCGATTTCATCTGTTTGCCCTTCAAGTACTAAAAATGAGGGGGATGACTGTTTTCGCCCTGAGACCGTGATATGTCCATGTGTAATTAATTGACGAGCATGATATATCGATTTTGCGAATCCTTGTTGAAATACAACGGTTTGAAGTCTTCGTTTTAATATAGATTCAACACTTAAATCCAATACGTCATCAAGTGTAGCTCCTTCACCAAGCAGTCCTAATTGTGTTAATTTTCTTAATAGTTCTTTTTCAATCATCTCACGAGTTTCTCCAGTCATTCCGAGCAATGATCTTGCTTGGCTTCGAAATTTTCCAATAGTCGTTCTATGACGCCATAATTCTTTCTTGTTTCTTAACCCATATTTTCCGATTAGTTCAAGTTCCGTTTTAATTCGTTCCTTTTGCCATGGATGTCGAGGAGAGATATACTTCTTTTTAGGTTTCTTTGGATCTCCCATAAGATAATCCCTCTACTTTTTCTTTTTTACACTAACGTCTCTGTCTCTTTTTAAAAGCAACGCCGACGGTTTGGCCTCCTCGCCCAGTTGACTTAGTCCGCTGTCCACGAACTTTTAATCCTAAGTGGTGGCGAACACCTCGCCAACATTTAATCTTTTTTAATCGATCGATGTCAAATTTTTCAACAAGGGCAAGATCGGACCCTACAATATGATTATCAAGGCCTGTTTTACGATCCTTTTGCCGGTTGAGCATCCAGCCCGGTATCCCATGCTCTTGTGGATCTTTCAAGATATTTTCAATTTTTTTCAATTCACGATCCTGAAGATTTCCTATCCTTTGAGAAGGGTCTAATCCAGCAATTTGAATAATTGCTCTAGAAATGTTAGCATTTATCCCTCTAATATCCATCAGAGCATAAATGAGTGATTTACTTCCATCACAGTCCGAACCTGCTATTCTGACCTTGTACTTGAAAGAAGACGCCAGTCATCGCCCCTCCTATGCTTTCAAGAATGAAACTTTATTCCTTAATAAGATGATCTATTAACTCTCTGTTCTGTTTTGAACTTAGTTCTGTTTTTAAATTTTTACACTTTAAACCTCAAATGACGTTGAATGACGCCGGGGGTGGGATTCGAACCCACGCGGCCCAATGGACCACAGGCTGACAGGAGTGGAGTCTTTGTATCGAATTCCAAGAGATGAGTACTTCTCCAGGCCTGCTCCCTACCTGGATCCCCGATTAAGAGCGTTGAGAAAACTCTTATCCTCTAGGATACCCCGGCTTGTAAGTTGTGAACTTTAAGGTTTAGACTATTTTATTTAAACAACTTTTGGTTTTAAATTTTGTTTTTTGTCCCTAATAAAACTCTATAACCTGCCTTCTTGTCAAGTTCGACTACTTTTTCAAATACTTTTCTCATCTTTTTTTTAATTGTTTTATTTCCTTTTTTAATCACTAATTGCAGAGAACCATAAGGATTCAAATGAAACAGTGCTTGTTCTACTATTGAGAAAACTTTTTCCAGTCCTGAAGTCACAGGAGGATTTGTTAATATCACATCAAATGAGGTATCTTTCACGGGTTCATATAAATTTCCCCATTTGACTTGGGCATGAACATTATTCTTTCTGCAATTTAATCTTGCTAATTTTACAGCTCTTTTATTTATATCAGTCATGACGACTTTCAAGTTTGGATTTGTAGAAGCCACTACTATGCCAATAACTCCATAGCCACATCCTAGGTCCAATACCCTTCCAGTATCTGGGAGTTTCATTCTTTGTATTAGTAACTGGGTGCCTTTATCGATTTTCTTGTGAGAAAAAACACTTGGAGCTGTAACGAATTCAAATGTCTTGAAATTATACGTGAATTTTATTGTTTTCAGTGACAGCTTGGAGGTTGGAACTGTGGAATAGTAATGTTCAGCCAATAAATGAATCCCCTTACAAAGATTTACTTTTTGTAAGGAACCTATACGGTAATTCAAAGGTATAGGATGCAAAATATGTAAGGGCAATCTTGTAAATGGAACATATAAACGAAAAAATTCTCATTTACAAGAAACCCGTGTCCTTACAGTATGCTATTCGTTTGCAGGTGACTATAAAGGTTTCGTTGAATTGCCGGACAGGTTCTTTTCTAAGTAAGTTTTTTACTTTTTGAAATAACGCCAGGAAGGATATGTTCCCCTTTCCATGAATACACGTTCAGTTTTCGCCACACGGCCATGATCTAACTCTAAAATTTCCTTACTGGTCATATAGGTTTTTGCAAGTGCTACTAATTCATCTTTCAATGTTAAAATTGCCACTAGACCATTTTTTTGGATATTTGAATGTATTTTCAAAACTCCAGGAGCAGTCAAATCGGCTCCATGACAAATAGCATCAACGGCAGAATCCCTGATTATAATTTTTGGTAGATGTTCAACTGCTTTTTCCATAGGCCCAATTGCCTTTCTGATCTCTGTTTCGTCACCATCTTCAATTAACCATGTGTATGCATCTTTTACATCAATTAATGTGACAAGGGCTTCATCTTCTTTGAATGAACCAGTTCGAGTTCTTCTTAATTCACTCATATGGGCGGAGCAACCAATAACTTCCCCAATATCATGACAAAGTTTTCGGATGTAAGTTCCCGCCTGGCATCCCACACGAAATAAGACATCTTGATCAAAAACCTCCATAACGTCAAGGTAATAAATTCTTCTGATTCTGAGACGTCGTTTAACAGAGGATCTGAAAGGTGGACGTTGATAGATTTTTCCAACAAATTCTCTACAGATTTTTTCGATGTCCTCTTGGGAAACTGGTTCGTGTAAATGCATAATGCAAATATATTCTTTTCCTGCAAGTAAAAGGGTTTGAACAACTTTTGTTGCCTTTTCGAGAGACACAGGGAGAATTCCAGTTACACCGGGATCTAAAGTTCCGCCATGTCCAGCTTTTCTGATGTTAAAGATTTTTTTAACCCAAGAAACTACTTCATGGCTGGTAGGTCCAACGGGCTTATCCAGATTGATGACGCCTTTGGCGATATATTCTTCTATTGGTCTTTCAGAGGGCCGGCAACCCCACTCATAGTTTGTAAAACCCTCATTTTTTACCAATAACTCTCTTTTTTTATCATAAGGAAGTATTGACTGCATTGTTCTATCTCTCTTTTTGAAAATGTCAAACTAAAAATCAAAGGTGGGCCAATGATTTTTTGAATTATCCTTTTCAAACTACTTCAAAAATGCTTTTGAGAAATTTTATTTAAATAAACTTAAAAAATCTGCACTTCAGCACACCGACAAATAAATGTGCCCTCTTGTGGTATTCTAAGAAGAAGAGCATTAGAAAAACCTCTAGCAAGATCTGAATTAGTGATTTTCGATATAGTTTACAGCTCAAATTGGTTATCTCAAAAAAAAGGAGAACCAATTTTCTATTTATGATTTAGTGACGTCCTCACACGATTAAAATCGTGTGCTTCCAGCCCCTATTTCATGGCGTGTAGTTCCTGCTTCAATCACCCTCCAACGAGGATGTCCACAGGCGTAACTTCCGACTCGTCCAGCCGTAGCTCTGTTGTGTATATATTTGGGAGCACTATATATAAAGTCATCGGATTTGGTGCTTTGCACACGCAATTCATCCCACGCTTAAAAGGCGTGGGGTTTCTTGCTCAAATGCGTTCTAAAAATCTATGAGGAGCAATCCATCTCAACTTTAAAGGATGAAAAATTCATATTCAATAAGTTAAAGTGTTATTTCAATCATTTGAGCCATGAATTCTGTTTTTCCAGCTTTTTCTATCGCTTTTAAAACTTGTTCATCATCAGCTCCTTTTTCTATTTCTATTTTTTCTGTTAGAGGTTCCACGTGTTTGATTGTAGCTCTTCTTCGTTTAACCCCAGTAAGTTCTTTAGGTCCAGTAACCAGAACAAAATTCTTATCAATGATATCTATAATAACACACTTTCTTCCAAGTTCCTTACCCGATGTTTTTACACAAATTCGCCCAATTTCGATGGCAGGCAAAAAAGTTCACCTCCTACGGTTGCTTTTTTCATAAGATTGAATTATTTGTGTCAAAATTTCATTTAAAGAGTTGATAGAAAAAGTTGCTGAATTTAAAATGGCGTCATAAATAGACCAGTCACTCAAGTCTATGTTGTATAATGATTTAAATCGATCTATTTCACTTTCTTCTCTGATTTTTGTTTCCCTATATGCTTGGTCATATGATTTTTTTTCTCTTTCAGCGATTCTCTTTACTCTTTCTTCGAAGGGTGTATTAATCAAAATTTTGATATCCGCAACATCCTTGGCAAACCATCCTGTTAATTGACCATCAAGGACAACGTTACCCTTTTTTGCCTCCTCCACCGTTCGTCTATCTATTTCTCTATCTATTGATAAATCTTTTTGAGCTATTCGGCTTAGCTCTTCGAGATCGATATTTTTTTCTCGGGCAATTTTCCTAAAAAGACTACCTGCAGATATATACCTTAGATTAAATCTTTTAGCTATGAATTTAGCATATGTGGTCTTTCCAGATCCATGAGGGCCAGAAATAGTTATTACAAGGCCCAACTAGGGCATGCCTCTGATTTCGCTCTTCAAATTACGTTGCAAACATTGATGACAGACATTTCCCCCAAATGGTCTATTCGGCCTTCGTCTGCTTTTCGGAATCTTTTTTATCTCTGATTGTTTTAGAGGGGGAACACCATGTAGTTCTTGTTTGCATATTGAACAAATTGGTTTCTTGTGTTTCTTTTCCCGATAATGGATGGTAACCTTTGCTCCAGGTGTTTTGATAAATCTTCTTCTCTTCGATCGGGATCGTTTTCTTGGTTCAGGCATTTCTTAAACCTCAACTTTTTTATTCGGAGTTATTCGGGTGTCATTGTAATGCCGAAAAGTCTTTGAACAATCGAGCCAAAGGATAGGCTACCAAGGAAATACCACCAGATAAAGAATAATTTATCAGTAGCAGATGATGACGGGTCGTCTTGGGGGCCGAACCATGTAAAAGGTATTTTAAAAGGAAGGACAGCTACATAATTTTGTCCATAAAATCCATTTAAAACGAAAAATAAAAGCATTAACGGTACCAGATAAAATAGCATCGGTTTGAATCGTTCTCCCATGACTTTTTGTTGTAACCGTTCTATATACTTCTGCTTTCTTTTAACTTTCCTAAATAAGCGTCTGTCGGCTGTCTTTTTAGCCTTTTCCATATCCTTTCGCCACGCGTTAATCTCTTTCATATACCTGTTTACCTTTTCTAGATCAACCAAGTATCTGGTTAATGCACTTATGCATATTGAGAGTATTATGGAAATTGAAACCACAAATATTGTCGATACGGGTGGGGTGGGAGGAAGAAATTGGTAAAGTGCCTCAGCAGGGTTCCATTGCATAATTCATTCCTCAAACATCTTTAGAAGGTTCATAGCAGCTTGTTCTACTTCTCCATCTCGGTTTTCGATAACTTTAACAATTGAACCTGTGAGTGTTGCACAAACTATTCCTGCAACTCTGCACAAGTCTTGATGTTCCTTAATTCCATTAAGAAACTCTTTATCTCTTTCTCTGGTGTCATCTTTTGATCTTCTACGGGCAATTTCATTTGGATCTGCTTCTACAAGAATTATAGAGTGTGGTTCTAAAGCAGTCACAACCCATTCTGGTAAGCCCACTAAATAACCATCAGGTGTAATAATAAGAGTATGTGTATCTACAATCACAATCCTATCTTCAGCCATTTTTGAAATCTTTTCTCCAGCAATCCGTTGGATTCTTCTTTGAACTTGAGGAGGAAGTATCCGGAGCTCATCTCTAGAGTTGACTAAATTTTCTCCTTTTGCTACTTCAAGCATCACTGTGCCGTAATTAACCATCTCTATTGGTTCAGAAATCACTTTTTCTGCTTTTTTTAGCATAGCTTCAATCACTGAAGTCTTCCCTACTCCGGGGATCCCCGTTACTATAAATACTTTCTTGGCCTCTCTTTTTTTCGTCAAGCTATTGTCTCCAATAAAGAAAATAGAGTTTTTATAGTTTATTTCATTCCATGCCAAGAAATCCACGTAACGCTGGATGAACTTCAGCTAATCGTTCCTGCATTATCATCTGATAGTACTGTTGAATTATCATCGTTGCCAATAATACCCCACTGCCTGTACCTAAGGCACCCATGAAATCAGCAAAAGCTGCAAGAGCTCCAATGGCTATGCCACCCAGTAATGTGACTGTGGGGATATAGCGATTTAGAACTTTCTCGATTATTTTAGGATTCCTTCGAAACCCTGGAATTTGCATCCCTGCACCAACAAGTTGTCGGGCTATATCTCTCGGAGCCATTCCACCCACTTCTGTCCATGTGACCGAAAAAACAGCACATGCAGCAATAAAAATGATTAAATAAACGAATGCCCTAACTGGATCTGCTGTAACTGTTTCTACACCCTGAGGGGGGGTACAGTAATAAACTAACCCACTTGTGGGCTTTAACCCATACTGGGTTTCCTCAAAGCGACCTAATAAATTAAGCCAAAAATTTGTTTCGTCCCTGTTATAGTTGTTCCATAATATTTGTGAGATGAAGTAAACATTAGCGAATAAAGCAGCAGCTAGAATTACGGGTATGTTCGAAGCATAGATTAGTTTGATCGGGTATCTACCTTTGAATCCTCTGTATTTCGCGTAACTAAGTGGAATTTCGATACGCATTCCTTCTGCGTAAATAACAAATAAGAATACGACAACTGTTGCCAAGAATCCGATCATATCGGGTAAATTATCGGCTCTGTGAAGGGCAGTTTTAATTTCATCACCATTCCAAATAGTTTGGAAAAATGCGATGATAGCACCACGATATTTGTTATCACTTTCCATGATCGGTGCAAGGGAGTTCCACGCAATAATCATCGATACATTTGCAGCTATGAATAACGAAATCCCGCTCCCCATTCCCCAGCCTTTCTGTAGCATTTCGTCAAGGAGTATAACTACGAAACCAGCAGCAACTAATTGGACAAATATAATAGTAGCAACTCCTGGATCAATATTTCTTCCGAAGGCCCCGCTAATGATATATGAAAGTGATTGAACCATCGTCATAATTAGAGCCATGACTTTCTGGACCCCTGTGAAGAGTGCACGATCATCGGGGTTAGAGAAGTCTACGTCTATCATCTCACTGCCTGCAAGTAATTGCATTATTAGACCTGCTGTCACAATAGGCCCTATTCCCAACTCCATTAAAGATCCCCGTTGGCTTGCCAGAATTGTTCGCATCCAAAAGAATGGATCTGGTCCGTAACTTTCAGGTAAACCATAGAGGGTTAGGTTACTCATGATGAGATAAATGAATAAAGCGAATGCAGTCCATGCGATTTTTTCTCTGAATGTTACTTGGTATTCAGGAGTTTTAACTTCAGGCAATACCGTCATTGCAGGTTTAAAAGCCCTCAAAAATAAGCCCATTGATTCATCCTCTTTTGAAGCTATGACTATCATACATATGTATTATTATTTTTAAAAGACTTTCCGAGAGGTTTTATTCGATAATTAAAGCCTGTCCTCCAGACTTTTCCAATTTCTCCTCTGCTTTTTTCGAAAAAGCATTAGCTTTGACAACGAGGGGTTTTGAAATAATTCCTTCACCCAACACTTTGTCGAATCCTAGTTTTGAAACGTCGATTATTATTTTATTATTTTCTTTCTCTGCAATAGAGTTTTCAATAAGGCGGTCCGCTAATTCATCGAGTTGACCAACATTTATAGTTCTAACTTTGGATCTAATTTTAAGAGGGCGTTGAAATCCATGTGAGCCGAAATATTTTCCATTAGAGTTATATAACATCCTTTTATGTTTATATCCCGATTTTCCTTTACCTCCAGTCATCCCTCCTTTCCTATGCTGGCCAACACGACCAAAGCCATGAGTTCTTGAACCACGCAATTTTCGAACCTTTTTCCTTCTTCTCACAGGCAAAATGTCCACCTCAGGGCATTATTGAGTCAACTGAGTAAATTTGAGTTAAAGTAAAAAATCTAAGCCATTCTCAAAATCAGGTCATTAATTGCTCTTCCCCTGTATCCAAGCGCTCCACCAATTGAAAAAGGTATTTTCTTTCTCTTGAATCCTTTTTTGGGAGGATGCAAACGGAAGACAGGTTTTAGTCCAGGTAAATCTGAGAGGTTTGTTTTTAAATCAATTACTGCTTCTGCAAACTCATCCAAACTTGTGAATTCAAGTTTTTTCTGGACATACCTATCTGTGACTGGATCATCGCCCATAATTCTTCCTCTCTTTCTAAGTAATAAAGATAAAGTCTCTGAGGTAACTTCGCCCCATGTAATGTAATCTTTAGCTTTTTGTAACATTCCACGATAGCTGGGTCTATCATCAACAATCACGCACCAATTCGGCCTTCGAAGGCGAAGCATATTTAAGGTATCTGCAATCTCTTTCCTCACGTTAACTGTGCCTCTAATTCTAATCACACCAAGTCTGTTTTGTGCAATATCTGATTTTTCAGTGCTTTTGCTTGCAATATCTGCTGACATTTACATTCGCCTCTAGCTTTGTGAAAAATATGAAGTCATTAAGAAAGAACCGCCGCTGTTTACCTTTCAATCCTATTTATTTATCAAGAAAAGCTTGAGATAACAATATTAATAAAAATTATTTCGAGATACTTTGCCAACTTTAGAGAAGATAAATGAGTTTTAAAAGTTACGGATTAACTTTTTGTAAAACAAGAACTAACTAAAAATTCGTAAGAACTTTGAAAACGTGATGGAAAAATGAAGACAATAAAGTTATTTACACCTGGCCCTGTGGACGTGAAACCGGAGATATTAGAGGCAATGAATCAGCCTATGATCACACATAGAAGCAAGGAATACAGTGAATTACACCAGAGAGTTACAGAGAAATTGAAGAGATTACTTTTCACCGAAAATAATGTAATTTTATCTACATCTTCTGCCAGTGGCTTGATGGAAGGAGCTATAAGAAATTGTGTCAAAGAGAAATGTTTAAACCTTGTGTGCGGAGCTTTCGGCGAGAGATGGTGCAGAATAGCAGAAAGTAATGGGAAAATTTGTGAAAAATTAGAAGTCAAGTGGGGAGATCCAATCACTCCAGACATTGTTAAAGATGCCTTATCAACTGGAGTATACGATGCTGTGGCACTAACGCATAATGAAACATCCACTGGTGTGATGAATCCCCTGAAGGAAATTTGTGATGTTGTTAAGAATTTCGACGTTACTTTAATGGTTGATACCGTTTCATCTATGGCAGGCGTCAAAATAGAGGTGGATAAATGGGGTATTGACATTTGTTTAGCCAGCGTTCAGAAATGTTTTGCACTTCCACCTGGATTAGCCCTTTGTTCAATTTCAGATGAAGCCTTGAAAAAGGCAGAAACTATGGAAAATAGAGGATACTATTTTGATTTCTTGGAAATAATGAAATATCATAAAAAGAATCAAACACCCGCAACGCCATGTATTCCTTTGATGTGGGCATTGGACAAACAGATGGATCGAATATTTGAAGAAGGCCTAGAGAACAGATTTAAAAGACATGAGGAAATGGGCAAAATAATTAGAAAATGGGCAAAGAAAAACTTTGATACTTTTGCCAAAGAAGGATATGAGTCAAATACGGTAACTACAGTCACAAATACCTCGAATATCAATGTAGAAAATATGATTAAAAAATTAATAGAGAAAGGCTATCGGATAAGTAATGGATATGGAAAACTCAAAGATGCTACATTCCGCATTGCTCATATGGGAGACACAGAAATTTCCGATGTTAAAGAACTATTAGATGTTATAGACGAGGTTTTAAATGAGCTTAAGTAAAGAAGCATTTATCTAGGCAAAAAGTGAGAATATTGCTCCAATTACCTTCCGTGATCGCTCAAGGAGTCCTCTTGGAGGTATTTCTGTGGAAATTTTAGTTGTTGGAGATTCCCATATTCCATCCAGAGCGAAAGAAATACCGATACAAATCAGAAAATTCATCGAAAGGAAAAAATACAACTATATTTTTTGCACAGGAGATCTAACAAATGAAAAAATCTTAGAATATCTCAAGACTTTGTCTGATGTAAAAGTCGTGAGAGGAAATATGGACCATCTTCAGCTTCCAAAACAAGAAAAAATTATTTTTAAAAATTTTAGGATTGGATTGGCACATGGAACGGGAATCCGCCCAAGAGGGAATATTGACAAGTTGTACGAGTTAGCAAAAAAAATGAATGTTGATATA
>JAECRX010000037.1 GCA_016292335.1 Candidatus Sifarchaeum subterraneum
GACATATGTATACATCAGGTCGTTCCAACTTATTTACTCCTTATCTTTTCTATTTAGATTCTGATGTTTATTTAGCTCCTAATCTTTTTTGCCTAAATTTAAAGATTTTTCCGAAAAAAATTTAAAACCTCCTTAAAATTCTTTTACTTACAAAAATACTCAGAAAAATTCTATCTTTCGTTGACTCTGAATTTTCCAATAGAAAATTTTGGGTTAGAATATGAGTATTGATGACAGAAAATATTTTCTTCTACCAGTAGAATTTTCATTGGTAACCACAGTCTATGGTTGCCGATAAAAAAGGGCTCCCTCTGCTTTTAAACCCCAAAACACACAATAAACCTAATAGTTACGAAATTCTTATAGAAGATAAAAGAAAAGAAGATTCTAGGAATAAGCTTATTACCAAAAAATATCACTGGGAAATGAGAGATAGATTGGAATTCTAAAAAGGTTACTCATCTGAATTTCTTTTTCATCTTTAAACAATAGCTCTGAAGTCAAAAAATAAAGGAGGATTTCCTATGTTTGCCCCACCTGGGCTCGGATATGATCGTGCAATCACTATCTTTTCTCCTGATGGAAGGCTATTTCAAGTTGAATATGCGATTGAAGCAGTTAGAAGAGGAACAACAGCTATTGGTGTTAGATCTGATAAGGAAGGTGTTGTTTTAGCAGTAGAAAAGAGAGTTTTAAGTAAGTTAGTTGAACCCAAAAGTGTTGAGAAAATTTTTAAAATTGATGATCACATTGGTTTAGCAATTGCAGGTCTTACCGCTGATGCTCGGATCCTTGTAGATCAAGCAAGAATTCACGCACAAATAAATCGTTTGACTTATGATGAACCAATAAGCGTTGAAAGCTTAACAAAAAGAATAGGTGATTTAAAACAGCTTTACACTCAACATGCTGGTGTTAGACCATTTGGTGTAAAGCTTCTCATAGGTGGAGTGGATAATGGACCTCATTTGTTTATGACGGATCCAAGCGGAACCTTCTGGGGACATAGAGGTGCAGCAATAGGTGCAGGTGCCCAAATAGCCACAGAAATTCTTGAAAAGGAGCATCAACCTGATTTGGATCTTGATGGAGCAATTGATATTGCACTTAAGGCCCTAAGTCATGTCATAGAGGGGGAACTAGATCCGACAAAAGTTGAAATCGCAGTTATTAGAGCCGAAGACAAGGAATTTGAGAAACTTTCCCCCGAAGAAGTCCAAGAGTACATTGATAAAAGCAGAACATAATTAAAAGCAGTTGATTTAATTGCTCAAAAAATGGGTTAGGTTTGAAAACGAAGTCATAGCAAGACTAATAACACATGGCGAACGATTTGAAATCATTGTGGATTCTGAAAAAACACAAGAATTCAAGTCTGGAAAAGAAGAAGTCGACATCCTTGATGTCCTATCCACTGATACAATTTTTAGCGATGCAAAAAAAGGAAGAAAAGCAGAAGATGAGAAAATACAGGAAATATTTGGGACCATGGACCCTCTTGCGATTGCAAAAATTATTCTTGAGAAGGGAGAAATACAAGTCACAGTAGAACAACGTAGAGAGTTAATTGAAAACAAAAAGAAACAACTTATTACATACATCTCAAAGAATTGTATTAACCCAAAAACAGGACTCCCTCATCCTCCAGAAAGAATAAGAAGAGCAATGGACGAAATTAATGTTTCAATAGACTTAAAACAGCCTATTGAGGAACAAGCCAAAGATATTGTCAGAAAAATGAGTGAGATAATTCCCATTAGAATGGAGCAAATAGTGATTGCCGCCCGAATCCCACCCGAATTTACGGGAAAAGCATATGGGTTGGTATCTGGTTTTGGACATATCCAAAAAGATGAGTGGCAGCCGGATGGGTCGTGGATAGTAATTGTAGAAATTCCATCGGGTCTCAAAGAGAATTTTCTTGAAAAATTGAATGCCTTGACCAAAGGCAAAGTTCAAACCAAAATTTTGTGAAAAAATGTATGGAAATTGTATGTAAAAAATTGTCTAATTCTAAAAGGATGAATTTGTTATGCAAAAGAGGTGAATTTGCCATGTCACTTTATTTCGAACGAAGACAAGTTGTAGTTCCAGGGGATCTATTGGCAGAGGGTAATTACAGAAATGGAAACGGGACTTTCAAAGAACTCGGAAAAATCTTTGCCTCTGTCATTGGATTGGCTGTGGTTAAAGGAAATGTAATCCATGTAGTACCTCTGGAGGGGGTGTATATTCCAAAAGCTGGTGATGAAGTTATTGGGAAGATTGTTGATGTTTCTCTAACAACGTGGCAAGTGGATATTAAGTCACCGTATTTTGGCGTACTCCATGCTTCAAACGCTGTGGACTTACCATTTAATCCATTGAGAACAAATATCCGTAGATATTTTGATTTGGGAGACACTATTTTCGCAGAGGTAATTTCATTTGATCGAACAAGAGATCCAGTCCTAACAACAAAAGGAAAAGGACTAGGTAAATTAAGGGGGGGCAAACTCGTTGAAGTATTTCCAACCAAAATTCCACGCTTGATTGGGAGAAAAGGCTCAATGATAAGTATGATTAAAAGAGAAACAGGATGTAAAGTTGTCGTTGGCCAGAATGGCATGATTTGGATTTCTGGAAGGACTTCTGAAGATGAAGAACTTGTTGTTTCAGCCATTAGAAAAATTGAACGAGAAGCACATACGTCTGGGCTTACAGATAGAATACGAGAATTAATCAAAGAGAGTGGGAGAAAAAATGACGAGAATTAATCAAAATTCCTATGAAAGATTAATAGATGAAAATGAAATCAGGATTGACGGTAGAAAACTAGATGAACTGCGACCAATCAATATTGAAGTTGGTATCCTCACTAATGCATACGGCTCAGCTCTCCTTCACCATGGAAAAAATAAGATCTTAGCAGCAGTTTTCGGGCCACGTGAACTGCATCCCCGTCATTTAGCTTTGCCCGACAGGGCCCTTGTAAGATGTGAATACCGGATGACCACCTTTTCCGTAGAGGAGAGAAAAAGTCCAGCTCCTAGCAGAAGGGAAATTGAATTATCAAAGGTCATTCGCGAATCACTAGAGCCTGCGATCTTCACACATCTATATCCTAGAACATCTGTAGATGTCTTCATCGAAGTTTTGCAGGCAGATGGAGGAACTCGCTGTGATGGCATTACCGCTGCTTCAACAGCTTTAGCAGATGCAGGGGTACCACTAAGGGACTTAGTAGTTGCATGTGCTGTTGGAAAAGTGGAAGGACACATTTTACTAGACCTAGATGACATAGAGGATAAAAAAGGAGAGGCAGATATGCCGATAGCCATTCTTCCAAGAAACAAGGAAGTAACACTACTTCAAATGGATGGACAATTGAGCAGAGAAGAATTTCAAAGGGCACTTGACCTCGCAATTAAAGGATGCGAACAAATTCATGAAATGCAGAAAGAGGCTTTGAGGAAAAAATATTCGGAGATTCAGGAAGAGGTTTTGGAAGAATTAAATGAATTTTCTGAAAAGGAGGAAAATCAAGATTGATGAAGACACACCAAATCATCAGCGAGATTGAACGTGAGCATATAAGATCTTTAGTGAAAAAGGGCTTAAGAATCGATGGGAGATCTTTAGATGACTTTAGAGAAATTCAGATTAAAACAGGAGTTGTAGAAAAAGCAGAAGGTTCAGCAGAAGTCCAACTGGGGAATACAAAAGTATTGGCAGGTATCAAAGCCGAAATTGGCCCACCCTTCTCAGATACACCGAATAATGCTGTGGTCACCGTAAATATTGAATTTATCCCGCTGGCTTCACCGCTATTTGAGTCTGGGCCTCCTGGAGAAGCTGCAATTGAAATAGCGAGAGTAATCGATAGAGGAATCAGAGAAACTAAAGCGATCGATCTTAAAAGTCTTTGTATAATTCCCGGAGATAAAGTGTGGGTTATATTTGTTGACATCTACATTCTTGACCACGATGGAAACTTATTTGACGCATCGTCGATAGGTGCACTTGCAGCATTATTAACGACAAAAATCAAAAAAACTAACGTTCAAAATGGAGAAGTTGAGTTACTAGATGAATTGCAACCACTTTCCATAGCGACCAAACCAATTTCGACAACATTTGCTAAAATAAGGGATGAACTCCTTATAGATCCTTCTCTAATTGAAGAGAGCGTGGCAGATGCACGTTTAACAATCACCCATGATTCAGATGGAAATTTATGCGCAATGCAGAAAGGTGGAAAGGGTTCTTTTACACTAGAATCTATCTTAAAGGCAGTAGACATAGCGAGAATGAAAAGTGAGGAGATAAGAGAAAAAATTTAAAGAAAGAAGAGAAGAAAAAATATGGGGCGATAACTTGGCAAGAACAAAAAAGGTAGGCACTACAGGAAGGTATGGGGCGAGGTATGGGGCGACCATCCGAAAGCGAGTTCGAAAATTAGAAGAAAAAATGAAAATGCCTCATAGATGCCCACGATGTAGAATTAAAGCAATCAAAAGGAAAAGTGTTGGAGTCTGGGTATGCAAAAAGTGTGGGTTTATTTTCTCTGGTGGCGCATATATTCCACTTACCGATGCAGGCAAGATGGTTGTTAGAACTGCAAGACGTACACATGAATCGAAAACGACGTCTTAATTAACAGTAAACAAAAAAGAATTTTTTTAACCCTGAAGACTTAAAAGGAGAGATTGCTGATTCTACAAGAAATAAAGACCACCGTAGAAATCAGAATGATGAATGAACATATGCAAACGATTGCATATAATTCCCTAGCTCCAGAGATAGCTTCTCAAAAGACCATCCGATCCAAGGTAGAGCTTAATAAATCTAAGAAACAATCAATTATCCTTGAAATTACTGCAAGAGACATTACCGCCCTTCTTGCTTCACTGAACGCCTACTTGAGATGGATTATGGTTTCAAGAGATATATTTAATTTACAGGAGGGAATGTAGTGGAGGAAGAATTACCACCTCAATTGCAGCATCAAGTGATGCGTCTACAACAATTTGATCAACAAATGAGAATTTTAGCCACCCAAAAAACCCAGCTTGAGGCTGAATCTAGGGACACAGAACGTGCACTAGAAGAGTTGGAAAAAATAGCTCCAAATACGGCTGTTTATAAATCGATAGGAACACTTTTACTGAAAGCCGACCCCGAAAAGTTGAAAGAAGAACTTCAAGATAAAAAAGAAACGCTTGAAATGAGGATAAAAACACTGGAAAGACAAGAAGAACGTACAAGAAAGCAAATGGATCAATTAAGAACTCAGCTTGAACAACAATTGCAACAAAGAGGATTAAGAACTGCGGGATAGTTATATCCTGAAGATCCTCTATATTTTATTATTAGTCCTTAGAAAAATTCATTTGGCCAAGGAATTTTTGGAAAACAGAATTTTGAGCTTTAATAGTCTTATCTAATATCTAAGACTTCTTTTTTTAGCTGAATTAACTTGACTTTGCCAAATTCTCTTGGTATGAACAGATAGATAGGACAGGTTCCTCTTTCACGTTTTGTGTATGGAGATGGGATTCCGTCATGAGATGGGTAAGATTGACCGTTGAAGAGTTGCATCGGTCCAACCATGAAAAGGAGAATGTGACAATTTCAAGTTAATAAGTAATAGCTAATTTCCTAAACGATAAGATGACGACACTCCACTGTTGATCCAATAATCTTCTAATTCGATAACTTTAACCGGATGAGTATCTGACAAATCAACAGAAGGGGCATTCTAAATTGTTTTCAGAAGAAATAAAGGCCTTAATAAATGAAATAGAATCTTTTGAAAGAATTATCATCCTATGTCACCAAAATGCAGATCCTGATGCTATCGGTAGTGCTTACGCATTATCATATTTGTTAAAAAAGAATTTTCCGCACATTGAAAATGTAATCGTTTCTGAAAGCTTGAATAAATTATCTAAAAGGATTGTAGATAAATTTAAATTTAAAATCCTTGATGATATTGTTTTAAAAAAGACAGACATTCTGATTATGGTCGATACAAATAATTTGGATCAGCTAGGAAAAATAGGTAAAGAAATCAAAAAATTAGATAATCCAACGATTGTATCGATAGACCATCACTTAATCCATCCTCAAACAACCGAAATTGCCAAATTATGTATCATCGATGATAACCGATCTTCAACTTCTGAAATAATTTTTTTAATGTATAAAGGATGCAATATTGTAATTCCTAGATCTGTTGCCTTTTTACTTTTAGCAGGAATAACATACGACTCTAGACATTTTCTAATAGCTAATTTAGATACTTTTAGAATAGCAGCATTATTATTGGAAACAGGTATTGATTACGATGAAATTTTAGAAATTCTTCGACTACCTATGGATTCTTCAGAAAGCATTGCCAGATTAAAGGCTGCTCAAAGGCTGAAGATATATAAGATTGAAGGTTGGATCGTGGTAACTTCTCATGTTGGAGCATTTGAAGCATCCGCAGCAAGAAGCATACTAAATCTTGGTGCAGATATATCTATAGTTTTGTCAGAAGACGCTAAAAAGAACATCGTAAGGATAAGCGCAAGAGCAAAACCATCAGTATGTAAAGCAACTAAATTACACTTAGGCAAAGTCATGGAGAAAATTGGAACGATTATTGATGGGGTTGGCGGAGGCCATCAAACAGCCGCAGCTTGTAATGGTAAAAAAAATGGAGAAAAAGGAATAAAACGTATTTTGAAAGATATCGAGGAAATACTCATTAAAAATCCGAAAGAGGAATGATTATCTAAAGAAAGTGAACTACCACTTAACAAGTTATGTGGCTTCCTGATTCATCCATTCCCCAACGGGATATGTCCAACAGGCTCTACGGGCAGTTCCTGCCCTGAATGTGATTGTTGTTTGAGGAATTGGCGAGTGTGACCTCAGCTCAATTCAAAGATCTATAGGGAAAAAGAGATTTAAAAATGCTGTGAAAAACTGAAAAAAAGCAATTCATCCACCCTACAACTAGGGTGGTCTTCTTGCCAGAGCTGTTATAAAAGCTTTTGGTGTTCTGAAATGATGCCTATCCTAATGTATTCCCAAAGGATGGAAGAGTATGACTTTGGGAAAGGACATCCTTTTCGAGGTGACCGGATTACCAACTTCATGAATTTATTTTATCAAAAAGCTTGTGATAAGCTTTTTCAAATTCATGAGCCTGAACCTGCAACAGATGAAGATTTACTACTTGTTCACGACCTAGATTACATTAACCTAATTAGGAAACTAGCCAAACGCGGAGGGCTTTTAACCGCAGATACCCCTGTCCAACCGGGTATGGATAAAGCGGCAGAGTTAATTATAGGATCTACAATAAAAGCTGCTGAGCTTGTGGCAACAAGAAAAACAGATGTAGCAATTGGACTTGGAGGTGGCCTTCATCATGCTGGGATTTCTCGCGGTGGAGGATTTTGTTTGTTTAATGATGTTGCAGTAGCAGCCAGGTACATCCAGAAAAATTACGGAGTGAAAAAAATTCTGATATTTGACACAGATGCTCACGCAGGAGATGGAACCATGGATATTTTCTATGAAGACGATACAGTACTGTTGATATCAATTCACCAAGACCCATATACTCTGTATCCTGGTAGAGGCTTTCCGTATGAGATAGGGGTTGGCAAAGGCGAAGGATTCACCGTCAATGTACCTTTGCCCCCAGGAGCGAACACTCCATCTTATGAACTGGTTTTAAATGAAATTTTCGAACCTATCACGAAAGAATACAAACCGGAAATAATCATCAGAAACGGAGGGAGTGATCCACACTTTTCAGACGAACTCACTCTCTTGGGATTGGATTTAGAAGGGTTCAAAATGATCGGAAATAAAGTAAGACAAATAGCAAAACAGGTTTGTAA
>JAECRX010000251.1 GCA_016292335.1 Candidatus Sifarchaeum subterraneum
AAAGAAGTTTAGAAAACATTTATGAGAAGAAACCCTCACTTGTGAAAGTAGAGATGAATTCTCAGGTCGAAAGAATACTCTATGAGTTCCTAGTGACGGGAACTCTCCTACGCAACTATACGACGCGTGGGAAGAGTATTAATTGGTGTGCTCCAACCAATAGCGTCGATAACTCCAGTTCTGAGATTGGGTTGGACGCTCCGCTTGTAAAAGTGGAGGGGGCACAAATAAATTTCAACAGTACACGAGTGATAGGGCCCGTAGCTCAGCCTGGTAGACCAATAACCTTCCAAGGTTGACCAAAAGCGACAGAAAACACTCAAATTGTTGAAGCTCATAACCTGTTGAGAAAATACACAAACACATTCGCAGAAGTCGTGGGTTCGAAGCCCACCGGGCCCACCAATACTATCACGCTAACTTCTAACTCCTTTTAGATAGTATCTGACATATTTCTTAGGCATATCACTAAAAAGACTTTTTAGTGTTTTATATTCATTAATAAACAAGATATGAAAACTGAATCCAACTTCTTAACTATGGTATACTTAATCGGCCTATACTTCCTGGAAATAAGGCGATGAAAATATAAAGAACGTGCCAAAATATGTCAAAAAATACCTTAGATAGATTTTTGGTAGAAAAGAAAGAAAATGGACAAAAAACTGAATTGGAAGGCATGATCGCTGAAAAAGAGGAAATTTTGGTTGATAAAGATAAAGTAAGCCATAAGAAATTTGCACCAATATTTCCTACAAATACGGATCCTCTATATCTTTTATCAGTTGCCTATGATGGCAAAAAAGGTAAGGCCTATCTTAAACTGTATGATCCTGAAAAAAAGTGTATTTATTTTTGGTGGGACAATACTAATCACAAACCTTATTGCTTGAGTACTTTAAGCGCTAATGACCTGAAAAAAAATAAGGCAATAGCTGATAGGGATGACATTATTGGCTTTCAAACTGTTAAGAAATATGATGTGGTGCGAGATAGAGAAATTACTATGACAAAAATTGTTGCAACAAATCCCCTTGCTATTGGCGGAAAATCAGGATCAATTAGAAATAAGCTTTCAAAATCATGGGAATCTTACATTCGTTATTACAAATGTTATACATTTGATAGAAAACTCACTCCAGGTATGCTTTATAAAATTAAGAATGGTGAGCTTTTACCAGTTAAAGTTGAATTACCAAAAAAGGAATACACGGAACTTTGGAAAAGATTTGAAGAGGCGCCTGAAGAATCTAAAGAACTCCTTTTACGACTCCTACCAAAATTTTTCACATCTATTCCTGATATAAAACGAATTGCGATCGACATTGAAATTTTTACACCATTTACAGGTAGAATTCCAGATCCAAATGAACCTACCTTTCCAGTCCTTTGTATTTCAATAGTTGAAAACGAAGGGCTCCAAAAAGTATTGCTACTCAAAAGGGATGGTGTAGAAAAAGGAGTCAGACCAGAAAATTTCCCAATTGAAGTCGAATTAGAATTTTATGATGATGAAAGAGAACTAATTAAAAGGATCTTTGAAATTTTAATGGAATATCCGTTGGTCCTAACCTTTAATGGAGACAATTTCGATTTATTGTATTTGTATAAGAGAGCAGAATTGCTGGGTTTTGATCAAGAAGAGATTCCTCTGATAATATCAAGAGATATAATATCAAGATATAGAGTTCTACTAAATTACGGAATTCATGTTGATTTATATCGTTTTTTTATGAATGCGTCCATTAAAAATTACGCATTTGGAAGCAAATACAAACTTTCAAACCTGGAGGCAATCTCTAGAGCCTTAATAAATGCTGGCAAAATTGAATTAGAGAAAGAGATCTCTGAATTAACTTTAATGGAATTGGCACATTATTGCTGGTGGGACTCATATCTTACCCTTAAGCTAACTGAATTTGATAATAATCTAGTACTTAAGTTAATAATACTTCTTATGCGAATTTCACATTTGTCAATGGAAGATTTAACAAGAGAAAGTGTTTCTTCATGGATTAGAAATCTTCTTTATTTTGAGCACAGGATTCATGATTACCTGATTCCAAGACCTGAAGATATCAAAGGAAAAGCAGTTACAAAAGCAATAATTAAAGATAAGAAATACAAAGGAGCAATAGTTGTCAAGCCAGTTCCTGGTGTTCATTGGTCAACAATTGTTTTGGATTTTTCATCGTTGTATCCGAGCATAATAAAACAGTGGAATTTGAGTTATGAAACAGTTAATTGCCGTCATGGAGATTGTAATAAAAAAATCCCTGGAACAAGTCACCGTGTTTGCACCAAACGAAGGGGAATTTCTTCTCTCCTAATTGGTCTTCTTAGGGACATGAGAATTTTTTGGTTCAAACCAAAATCAAAGGAAAGGGAAATCCCTGAGGAGATACAAAATCTTTATGATGTTGTTCAAAATTCTTTAAAGGTTATTATAAACGCTGCTTATGGTACTTTCGGATCAGAAAACTTTCCCCTCTATTGTATTCCTGTTGCGGAGAGTACTACAGCCATTGGTAGATATGCAATCACCCAAACTATTGAAAAAGCACGTTCCTTAGATATGAACGTTATTTATGGTGATACTGATTCAGTTTTTATTGAACAACCCACAGAAGAACAAATAAATCAGCTTATTGACTGGAGTAAAAAAGAACTTGAAATCGACTTGGACATCGAAAAAAAATACAGATATTTAGCACTTAGTGATCGAAAGAAAAATTATCTAGGTGTCTTCGATTTTGGTGCTGTTGATGTCAAAGGCCTTGTAGGCAAGAAGAGAAACACGCCTATGTTCCTTCAAGAAGTCTTTCTTAAGATTATACACATTTTAAGTGAAATAATAAAACCTGAGGACTTTGAAAAAGGAAAAAGTCTCATCCGAGAAATCATTCACGAGTGTTATGAAAAACTTAACAAAAAGGAATATACCTTGGAAGATTTGGCATTCAAAGTTCAATTATCAAAGGCCCCAAGTCAATATATAAAGACAACTCCACAACATGTAAAAGCTGCAAGACAATTGGAATCAATTGAAAAGAGAGAAATTAGAGCAGGAGATGTAATCTCTTTCGTAAAAACCCGAACGGAACCTGGAGTTAGACCCTTAGAGCTTGCTGATATTTATGAAATCGACATAGAAAAATACAAAAGTCACATAGAAACAACTCTATCACAAGTTTTGGATGCCTTAAGTATAAACATCGAGGAATTTGAAATTAGAAAATTAGATGCATTTTTTTGACACTGAAAAAATGCTATAATCTTCCAATAGTCTCTTTCTGTAGATGAACTCTTCTTGTTTATACTTTGTACATTATTTCTTCCTAATTGAGATGTCTTTTCTCATATTTTGATAGAGAACAGCTTGTTTTTTTCTTCAATCTGTTAATAAGAATTGAAAAAGAATTCAACATAAAGTAATAATATATGGTCACCGACTATATTACTAATATCTAAAAAAAAATAATCTTTAGCTTTATCGATGAAAAACTGATGAGGGCTTAAAATGGAAATGAGAGAGATTTTATCTCGCGGGGTAACACCAATTTTGGATCCATATTTCATAGATTCATCTGCAGATGAATTTTTGGCTAGATACGGGGGGTATATCGAAGAATCGATAATAATAGTAAAACTTGACTCTGGTAAGCTACTCTATAGGAGTGCTAGTGGCCCAACAGACGAGAAGCATTCTGAATTCTTTTCCTCTTTCTCAAAAATTGCAACTGATATAGGCATAAAAGTCTATGCTATGCTAACTACATATTCTGACACATATTTCGCACGTGACAAAAAATACAGCGCGATGAAAAGTGGTGTAACCGAAAAACCAACCAACTATTTTGTATGTCCAACTCATGAGTCTTACAGCGCATATTTAGTTGAACTTGTGAAAGAAATCTTGAAATTTGGAGTTTCTGGAATAGCATTAATCGATCTTTTATTTCCTAGGAAAGAATATTGTTTTTGCCCAAATTGTCGAAATGAATTTTCGAAATTGGCGGGAATCGAGAGAGACTTCATGCTAGAAAATTTGACTCGAGATATAGATTTATATGACCAATGGATGGACCGGCGTACTGAACATATAGAATCAATCGTTAAAAGGATTAAAGATGAAATACTCGATCAAGGCAGTGATGCCCAGGTCTTTACAGAAATTTATCTAGATT
>JAECRX010000252.1 GCA_016292335.1 Candidatus Sifarchaeum subterraneum
AGATTTAATTTTGAAAAAAGGAAAACAAGGCAGAGAATTTGTTGAAAAAACTTAGAGTTGGGAAAAATATGTCAACAAACTTGAAGAAGTGTATATGAACGAAAATATTTGAAAAAGGGTGAAACCAAAGTAAAAAATCATCTTAGTATAAACTGAATAAGAAATACTAGTATTATAACTCTTAACAGAGCTTGCCTCATCTATTTAGATAAATTCTTTTAAAATGAATTTTCTTGCCACTTTTACAAATTTCACAGTTCCTCTTTGTTTAAAGGAATATTTTATTTTCATTCTTCTTCTTCTTACTCTGGATGAAATACCAAAAAACAATGCTAAGTTATATATTTTTTTGGAAGTAAATATCATCAGGATTAACCAAAAATTTGCTAATTTTGCAAGCCAACGGGATACTAATGAAGTTAGAAATGACAATAACTGCAAGCGAAAAAAAATTCGAGGAATATAGCAGAGATAGGGTTCTTGAAAAATACAAGACTAAAATGGATGAGATCTATAAAAAACTCATGAAAATTGCAAAAAGTAAAGATACACTAGCTCTGCTCAAATTCCAGTCGCAGTTAGAAAGATCACGTTATCAATTGGTAACTGCTGAGTGGGCGAAAAAAGTTGGTTTTCGCGAAAAAATAGGAATTGTTCTTAAAATTCCTGGATTGCAAAAATATCAAATTAAAGAAGAAAGAATTGTCATGTATGTTTTCCTTGCTTATTCAAAAGGTTTTGAGTTCAGAGATATAGTGGATAGTGACCATCCAGGGGATCTTGAAAGAGTAATCTTTTTGAAATATCCGTATAGTAAAAGATTACAGCGATATTATTACCTAAATACTGCTGGACATGGTTTTCCCGTGCTACGAAAAAAAGAATTGGGAATTTTTCCCTCTTTTGAAGATGCATTAGAAACATGTGAACTTTATTTAAAACCAGGAGATCATGCTGCTGGTGTAATAAAAAAAGAAGAATTGAATATACTAGATACAATAAAAGGAAAATTATTTGCAAGATTAAACGCCTCTAGATTTTTTTCTCTCACTTATATCTCAATCTTAAAGCTTTTTGAAAAAATAAGAGGCAAACTTCTAAAAATAAGGAAAAGGGAGCTTGAAAGTAGTGAAACACACACTTTTTGGCTCCTCGAACCAGAAGAATTGAAAGAAAATCTTGGAATAGATCTTGAAAGCTACATAAATTTGATTTTACAATTAGATGGCATAATCGATACGAAAATAAAAGAAATGGGAAGAACAAGGATAAAATTGAAATTGTTTTGGCGAAGAATAAGGAATAAACTTACAAGACATGCTCAAAAATCGGAAAGAGATAAAATCAACCGATTATTAGAATTAAGAAAGATCTTATGGCAAACTCCAATAATTCAACAGCCTAAAATGTTTTATCACTTCCGGAGAGATCCATACAATCAAACTATTTTTGATAGGAAAGATATAGAAACAATGGAGAAACTAGAATTTTATCTCAACTCTATTTTACTTAAAATCACAGATTTAAAGATGGAGAGTATAGAAAACCCCAGTGAATTTCTCCGATCAAAAAATATCTATAAATACGATAATCTTTCTGATTGGGGCAAAATTGCTTTTCCAATAGCCTTAAAAGAGCTTTTTGAAAAGCCATTATATGATTGGGCTTATCCAGAAAAAGCAGAATTCTCTGATAAGGTAAAGAGAATCATATTTTCCATCACTGATACATTTTATAGAAGAGTTCAAAGTTGGAGAATTGCTAGAAGATACTAACAGAAAAAGTTGCTTGCAAGAAGATAATCGTTTATGTGCCAACAATTTTCGATGAACACTTCTTTTTTCAGCCTTTCTTAGATAAATGTATCTGTGAAATGGATTTCATGATCATTTTTTGAACTATTGGTTCATTAATTCATTTACGCGTCGATCGGTTGTTTGGCGTCTGATGAAGAAATCTCTTCTGATTATAAGATAGATCAAAGGAAAGATAGTGATAAGAGGAATTGGCAAAATTATAAGCCCCAAGAGTATTAAATTTGCTATTTCTAGGATAATTTCAATTAAAAGAATTATGATATCAATTATCCAAGCCCAAAGTTGCAGTTTTAACAATCCAAAACCAGCGAGTAATAGTACTCCACCAAAACCAAGTGCTATTGCCCCCAATACGGGCATCAATTCAAGAGGAAAATTTGGCTGTTGTTGTAAAACTAGTTCGGGATAGGATGTAGCTATGAACATTGCTGAAATTCCGCCAATTGTCATGAAAGTACCAAAGATCATTTGGAGTATTCCTATGATCAATACTCCAAGCGGTCTTTGCCTTCTAGTAACGAAAGGTGTTTCTAAGACATGAGGGTGTTCATATTCTGGAATATGAGTAGGCACTGGTGGGGCAGGCGTCTGTGGACTTGAAAAATCGAAAATCGCACCACAGTTAGGGCATTTTGAAAGTCTAACACTGGTTGATATTTTTGCTCCACACTGAGGACAGAAATATGAGTTTTCGGTCATAAAATCCCCACTATTCTTTTGGTCAGCTTAAAAATACTATTGAATTTTTACTTTTTTATGCTGGGTCCCAAAAACTATTCTGTTTCTGAATATAATAAACATTCCTAATTAAAAGAATTCAACATCTTAAAATTCACAGCAACATCGTACTCGATAATTCATAAAACTTGTGTTTCACGGCCAAACGTATAAAAAACGCCCGCGATTTCGTGAAACGCTGTTAATCCTGTGCCAAGAAAAGAGATAGTGTGTGGACACGTTGAAATAAGTTGCGTAAAATAACAGTTTGACGCAACTCGTCGGTCTAGCCCAAGAGAACATCAACAATTTTGTCACGGATTACTTTGAAATAACCGATGAGAGATATCCAACAACTCTAGCCTTTTCGCCTGTAATATCACCAGATGTAGCATATTTTAGTATTTTAACATTTTTACCGCCCATTTTTTTCGAAATGATGATTGTGGCGGTTACAGGTCCATAACCACACATTGAAATATTCTCACGTTTGACTACATCTTGCAGTTGTTTTTCATCGAGTTGACGTATTGCATCAATGACTAGATTGTCTTTTTCGCTTGCAATATTATGAGATTCAAAATGGGTCAAATCCGTTGACGCAATCGTGACCACATTTCTGCCCACAATCGCTTGTGAAACCGCTTCAGCCAATGTTATGCTTGTCTCCAAATCTTGTGAGCGCATGCATATTGGGACAAATCTAACTTCCCCGTAAAGATACTGAAGGAAAGGTAATTGTACCTCGATGGAATGTTCAAACTCATGCGCAGTAGACTCAATCATGATTTCATCGCTTTTTGCTATTTCTTTTGCTATTTCTAAATCAATTTCTACATCTCCAAAGGGTGTCCTCCATGTCTCTGTGGAGACGCTTATATTTGGACCTAATCCACTATGATTTGGTCCAATGAGAATGAAGAGATCTGGTCTACCATCAGAGGCTAATTCATAAAATCCGTGGGCGGCAACAGCTCCCGAATATATGTATCCAGCATGTGGAGAAATCAACGAAATTATGTTTCTGGGGCCCTCCTCGTTCACAGTAGGTATATTCCCTGGACCCAATTTGTGCGTGAAAAGGGAGTTAATATGATCTTCTAGCCTTTTTCGACCCGATGGGTAAAATTGTCCAGCAACATAAGGAGATCTAGCAGACAAGTATCTTTCCTCCTCTTTCTTTTTCAAAAAATTTTAGATTCTATTACTGAAGAGGTCAGTTATTAATTAAAACAACGAATTATAAAAACTATACGATGAAACTTATAGCGAATTACAAAGTGAAGCAAGAAAAAGGCATTTCATTTACAAAATCAAGTATTTTTTCAATAAACTTGTTAGAAAGCACAAAATTATGATTATGAATGAACAACAAATAAAACAACTTGTCCATGAGGTTTATCATGTTTTAAAGAACGAAATGAAAGGCTATGTTAATGATAGAACCATTAAACAATTGACATCCTCTCCGCCCTAAAGGACGTAGATTCCTACAAGGAATCACTATCCGGAGAGGTTTTCCACTCGGAAAAATCTGGTGGAATTATGGGTTGAGTCAAAGCAACCCCGTCCGCCAGGATATACCCAACAGACAGTTTACCGATATTGATAGCCCCGTTGAGATCGGCCGGATATTCTTTGTTGAAGCGGTCACATTTTTCGTCTTTACAATAGAAGGATGCCTGTCTTGGTCTTTTGCCTTCTTTTCCGCATTGATGACATAGCTTGGA
>JAECRX010000038.1 GCA_016292335.1 Candidatus Sifarchaeum subterraneum
CCTCTTTATTTTTAAGAAAATAGTTAGTCGCAAATACTTTAGGACAGTGTTTCAAACTATTTCCGAATTTTCTATGATTTTCTAAATATATCAGCATAAGCTTGAATTAATAAACAAAAAACAGATGTAAAGAGGTTTAGGCAAAAAACATTGAAAAAGAATAAGAATTGCGGGAAAATTGGCGCCCTCAATGAACATTGGATACAATATTTTTGGTAGCGAGAATTTCAATAGAATTAGACTATGTTGAAACCCACCAATCAAATATTCGTGAACAAAGTGTCACAACATATTCACAGTCATTTATTGCCTTTTCTGCATCCTCTTTGCTGTATAGAGTCTTTGGTGGAATCCCTGCTCTTTCATCTCCATAAAAGGATGGTCCACGTTCTTCAGCTAAGCGTTTGCTAATTTCGCATATTTTATCCAATTCTGAAGTAAACCATGCAGGTAATTCTCTCTCTTGAGAAAGATATCTGAGGACGTCACTTATTTCATGTTTTTGGGATATTCTATCCCCAAGAGCCGCAGTATTGCCTTCAACGCTAATTCAACACCTTCTTGGGCTCTTCGTATTGCTCTGTGATATATTCCTTCGTTTAAGGCCTCTTTTGTTTCTTTCAATGAGTAGATAGCATCGTCTAAAAATGCTTTGGCCATAGCTTCCGTATTCATAGATCAATTACCTCGCCTCTTTTCATGCCTGGTTTTAGATCCCAAAACCAAGAACCGTCTTCCAAAAAATGTCTTTTGCTTCCTAAAATTTCCATTTTTTTCTTTAATTTCTGTAAAATATTTTCTATAAAGTGATTTTTGTCAAAGAGAACAACTCCATCCTCGACCATGTCTAAATAGATTGGACGAGTCAATTTCGCTTCTTTTGTTCTCAATGGATGAAATTGTATCCATGTGTTTATTTCTCTTTCTTGTAAGATGCGAAATATTTCTGTTTGTTCAATATGAGCTAATATTTTTACTAGGAATTCCATTCGCTTGCTCATACTTGAAGAAAATGCATCAGATACAATTAAAAGGTCGGTATCGCTATCAGATGTTGCATCGCCTCTTCCGACAGAGCCAAAAACCACAACACTCACAAGATTTTTCTTAAGTTCTTGAAATAGAACGTCTACAATCTCTTTTAAATACAGTTTTCTGTTGATATCGCCAATTTCAGAAAATCCTCTTTTTACCATTCCAGCACTCGCCTTCGTATTAATTCTTACGCGCTTATTTATGATGAATGACCAACATATATCTGTTTCGTGGGGTAAGGGAAAAAAGTCCAGAAGAGGCCGAAATAGCGTGATGTAGGGTAAATGGGAGGGATTACTCCCACCCAACCCCCTTCAAAATCTTTCCTTGATTACAAAGTAGATTGTTAAGAGCTAAATCGACTGGCATGATGAGTAGGGAACAGAGAAAAATCGGTGGAAGGGAAGAGGGGAGCGAAGGCAACAGGGAAAAAGAAAAGGGATCTAGATAGCAAAGGCTCTTGAATCAGCAACAGAGGGAACTCCCGCCGGATTACCGTGGATAATTCACAAACGAAAAATCTCCGTAGATGAACTCTTGAATAGTTCTTACAAATTCTCATCATCTCAAAGCGCAATGATTTGCTCGAAAGAATGAAGTAGGGGGCTTTGTTCACTTTTCTTTCGATCGATCGCTGTTACATTTGATTGAATTGAACGAACAAAAATAAAATAAGAATTTCCAATTTCATTATGAATGTCACGTGGATGGATGAATCCATACTCTCTCCGTCTTTCGTAGCCCCTTCTCTTTTAACTCATCAAATTCAGCTTTAAGATTTTTAAAGAAACCTGTATCATAAATTGCGATTCCATCGTGCAAGACCTCTAACGCAAGAAGGTGGTATTTTTTTAGCATGGTTCTGAATTCATTAGGGGTATATCCTAAAATTTCTGCTCTAAATTTAATGGGTGAACAGCGGCCTAATATTTTTAGTCGTTCTAGAAAATTCCGATCAAAATTTGCTATGACTAAAACATCCCAATCGCTATATTCTAATGCTTCTCCACGTGCCTGAGATCCAAACAAAATTATACTCTCAACATTATCTACTTTCAATAAGATGCTATCGATTGTTTCCAGAAGTGATGGATTCAAATTCTTTTTTTGCAAATTCAAAGATTTTTTTAGCACAATCAAATGTCTCCACTGCGGCTTTACGAGTATATAATTTATGTGGAGCAAGATCAATGGATCCGGACGGATATTTTGAAGCAATGTAATGCCGATCCAAGTCTCTTGCACAATCTACTAAATCATTCTCCGTTTTATTGGTAGTTTCTAAATACTCTGCTAACAAAACACTATTTACATGTCCCCAAGGTGTTTTACCAATAGCATAAAGTAATGCTTTCAATAATTTTTCTACGGCTTGATGAGCATGATACGCACATGTACTCCATCTATTTTTCTCCAGCATAATTTTTGCATTTTCCAAATCCCATTCTGCTTCTTCCATCCAAATTTTGGTTTCTATTCGCATTTATTCATAAATCTCCTTTGATAAATATGTATATTTTTTTGATTTTAAGCCGTGCTTCCTTTATCGATATCATTCCTTACACATCCCTTTTCTACTACCACTAAAAAGCCAGACATACCATGTTATACACTGTTGGTTGCTTCTTATCATCCTATTCCTTCTTTCAGCTTGTTTATAATTTCCTCTGCCGCTCCTAGCATTTCTTCTATTTCTTCTTTTGAATAAGAAGTAATAGGTCCCGGCGGATACCGCTCTTCATAATAAAATGCAGTTAATTTCCTGCCAACATCAAGATATTTTTGAAAATCGACATCGAAATTTATAGATTCGGCTATAAGTAATTCAAGGTCGTGTATCTTCTTTAATTCCCAACCCTATGGATAAGATAACCTTTTAGGTATTTCTCAATAGCCTGGTGGATATGAAAAACAACCACACCAAAATACCCCCTCTCTCTAAGAAGAATTTTTGCAGCATCCAAGTCATGTTTTCCTCTTTCAATCCATTCTCTAACTAGTTGCTCTTTCATACAAAACAATCCCCTTTTGGATTATTTCTTTTATGAAATCATCGCCTATCTTAAGGCGTTCCTCTAACTCCTCTGGAGTATATACCAAAGGAAACACCGGTATTTTACGATTAGGATTGTAGATTATTCTTTTAACCAGCACGAACCTATCAACCCCTCTTTCATTAGTATTCTTCAAAATCAAGAGATCTATATCACTATCTTCCATAGGATTGCCATAAGCATAAGAACCAAATAGAATAATCTTCAGGGGCTTGTATTCACTCTTTAGCTTCTCAACAATCTCTGATAATATTGCTTTTATTTCTCTTTTCATTTTTTAACCAACTTAAGGTTGTATTTTTCCTCATACTGGGTGTTCCGCGAATGTTTGAAATAATATTGCTTTTTTCTTTAAACTAGACGTGGTTTTATGTATCAAAGCTTATTTGGGGTTTAAAAAGTATCCTACCCTACACTTTATTACTAATACAGTACTTCCGAGTAAATTATTATAAATCTTCGCTAAACTAAACAAAAGTAATTTACTCAATCCTCTTTATTGAGGTTTTTGTTTTTCAAGACGAGAATCAGACTCACTATATAACTGTGCAAAATCTATCAATTTATATGGATGATAGACTTTCATGTAATGTGGTGTATAGCATATGAACTTATCACCAAGAGCAAAAAAACTAAAACAATCTTTGAATAAAGACACTTTCAAAGATTTGACTTTGGAAATTCTTAAGCGTACTGAATTAGCTCGTTTCCATGGGATTGAATATGAAGAATTCCGCAAAAGAGCTGAAAGGCTGCATGAACGGCTTTTAAACAAATTAGAAGACATTTTACTAAAAAAGGATATCTATAAAAGAGTTGGCAAGACTTATTTGAAGATTATCGACTATTTCTTGTATGAGGCTATCGATTACTATGGTTGTAATGTCGCTATGATGACAGAAGAGAAAATTTTGGATTTCCTCTTCGATCAATTTATTAGAAAGTTTCCAGGTTCTTTCCAAGAAAAGAACCACGCTTTGAAGGCCATATACTTGCTTTGCCGTGTGCTGTATAAAGCTGGTTGGATCGAGGAGGGACTTTTTCAGTTTGTTAAGGCCTTGATCAAAGAAAAAGCCTTTTTCAAGCGCCACTTGAAGAAATTTAGAGGTAGCGGTTTTTTCTGGGATATTGATCCTCGTTGGAAATCAGAATATTTTAACTGGCTTAATTCTAAAGGTTGGGACTTACCTCTCTATCCGCCTGACATACCCTCATTAGACTACGTGGGACCCTTAGAACATGTAATAGTCCGTGAAATCCATTCATTACTTTTTACTGAGAGACGAAAGTTGCTAAAAGATAAAAAACTTAGCAGGAAAACACTTTCAGCCCTCTTGAGAAAGTACCTCCTTAACTGGTATAACCAACCCCAAGAAGTCCTCTGCGACCTGACTCCTCAGGATGTTGTTCTCC
>JAECRX010000003.1 GCA_016292335.1 Candidatus Sifarchaeum subterraneum
CTTTTCTTCTTTCTTCGGCTCTCCCTCTAAAGTAATTAAGCCTCTAACGTACCATTGTAAAAGGGTGAGTCTATTGGTAATTCTGGACGCAAGAGGAATCATATTAATAGACTCAGGAAGCCTACAATAAGTGGCACTCAGTACTTTGACTAGTAGACTGGGATCAATAAGCAATTTTTTGATTATGTTGTGATCAATTTCAAGAACGTCAAGTACCAATGCTTTATCTTCTTCCCTAAGTTTATTTCCATTTTTCAATTTGTCCTTTAATTGCTGGATCAATCCAAGGTATCGATCTCTCTCCAGCTTCTTGAAACCAGTGAAATCATGTTCATTTTCGGTGGATTGATTTAAATCATTTTTTTGATCCAATGCTATCGCCAACTGCAACCTTAAAGTTAATACATCCTAAAATCAAAGCTTGCCTAAATGTTATCTCTCATCAAACTTAATTTGAAGGTCGAACATCATATATGTGCGGTATTGCTATAGAATATGAACTTAAAAGTTTGTCTGTATCCATTAGACTTGTAAATGTTTAATTCTGCTAAAACCCATTCTCTTTAATGATTACTTCAAATTTTAGTAGCCATTTCAAAAGGATAGTTTTCGGCATAAGCTTTAAAAACTGTATTGGGTCTACTAACCCTTTTACACTTTGGAGAATCACGCAGAAATAGGTACTCCGTATCTTGCTCATTCTTTTCTTTGAATAAAACCTATTCAGAAGAAGAATCATTTCGTTTAAGATAATGTTTATATATACAAGAGAAGCAAATCCCTCTTTTATTTAGTTCGAGGGGAAGAAGGTAAGAGGATAATTTGAACTCAAGAATTTTTGCTTCATCACTTCTTCCTTCGTTTGAAAGGGAAATTATCTTATCCAGGTTTTCGCGAACTTGATTTGCATCATTGAGAAGATCAGGATTTGAGTAAAGGATAGTCTTTATAGTTTTGATGAGTATTGCTTTATTTCCAACAGGTTCTCGTTGTTGATAGCACATTAATTCAAGATTATCGGATTCCAATAGTCTAGCAAAGCAATCACTAGCTATTTTACATTCAGCTTCTTCAGATCCATAAGGGCATGGAAAATATCGAAACTTATCAAATATATGTATAACATCGAAGGTTTTTGAAATATCGGATGGTTCATCTTTTTTTCCCGGTTCTTCTTCAACCAGAAATTCTTCTTTTTCCATTAATTTGCTTAATATTTCAGGACTAGAAAGTAGCGTTTGAGTTATCGCACTCATTAATTCTTCTTTTTCGACCACACCCATCATGTAAAATTCGCCAATTATCGTTGTCGGAAGTGTTAATACTTTGTGTTTTTCTGCTAAATCCGGTTTTTTAATAATATCAATCAGATTAATAACTGATTGATGCAAGCCTAGTTCATTTACAGCATTTTCGAGATTTTTTTGCGCCTGTGGACAAAATGGACACTTAGTGGAAGTAAATAAAAGGATTTGTAGGTCTGTAGAATCATTTATGTTTTTATATTCATTGTTTTCTAAGATCATTACCATTTTGTCCCCAAAAATTTTATGGCGCCTCGTAATTTGACCAAAAGTATCGCGAGCCAGTAGGTCACAAAGTATAGTCTTTACTCTTATATTCCTCACATAATATATAAAACCTTTTTACTATGTGCGAAATGTGAATTTACTGATAAAGTTTTTCCCAAAAATTCCATTTTAAGCAATATCATTCACTGAATGTGGTAATCAATTGATCACCTTTTTGTTTCAACTTATCCCAACTTTCCAGCAAAGTTGATTCAACTTTCCCCTTCCTTATACACTCACTGAACTCCCTTAAGAACCTAAAGAACAGATCGATTGGGAAGCGACTCTTGATCAATTTAAGTTCTTCTTGTGCAATATTTAATTCAGTAACTATTGTATCTTTCATTCGTAATTTTTCACCAAGAATTCCTCTTAAAATTAATCCATCATCAAATCTTGATGCAACGATGATGTTTTCTGCGACTTTTTTTTCTTCTTTTTCTCCATCTTCTAGAACCAATACAGATAATTCACACAATGTTTTCGACCACCAAGTAATTTTTTATTTTTATTCTTTTGATTAATGCTACTCACAAAAAGAAATAGCCGATGGAAATAAAAAATATTCTCCATGGTGACATCATTTTGAAGAAAGACGAACACATAATAGAAGTTTGCAAAACAAAAGTCATCATTTCTGATGGGAAAGTTGTACATGTGGATGAACCAGAAATAAAATTTTGTCCATTGAGAGCAGCATTTTATGGTGAAGAAGAGGAAAACAGAACCCGCATTCAAGCGAGCGTTGAAAAAAAGATTCGTAAATACGGATACTTTACGGAGAACAGGAGCTTGGAATATAATGATGAAGATGTTCCATTTGGTGCATCAGAGATGCTTATGGACGCTATGGAACTACAGATGGTTGATGCCGTTGTTTGTGTTTGCGATGGTGCTGGAACTGTCATTGTAACCCAACCTGAGATAGTTCAGGGAATTGGTGCTAGAATGACTGGCTTAATTAAAACTAGCCCAATCACTCGAACGATTGAAAAATTAGAAGAAGCAAAATCTATCGTAGTTTTTCCTGATACAGCTAAAATAGATCAAGCAGAAGGAGTTAGAAAGGCATTTGAGCTCGATTTCAAAAGAGTCGCTGTTACATTCAGTGGCGAAGATGCAGAAAAAATAGAAAAAAGTCGCGAGTATGAAAAAAGATTTGGAGGGGAACTAACTGTTCTTGCGATTCATACGACGGGAATAACAAAGGAACAAGCGATGATTTTAACTGAACAGTGCGATTTGGTCTGGGGTTGCGCCTCAAAATATGTTCGTTCAATTGTTGGCCCTAAATCGTTAATTCAAGTTGGTTTAGGAATCCCAGTATTTGTTTTGACCAAGCTTGGAAAAAAGCTTGTTCTAAACAGAATATTAGAAACTAACAATCTTTTGATTACTCGATCAAAAATGCCAAAACTTATTGATAAAAAACAGCCATTTCCTCTCTTTTGACATCCTTCTTGCTCTAACGAGCTATAATCCATCATAATTTTCCTTGTTTATATTTTCATTCTTTTTAGCCACTTTAAACTCTTTTTATATTGAACACGCCAATATTCGAATGGTTTTATGATATCGGGTATTTTTTCGATTATATCTGACGCCAAAAGTTGATATCCCTTTTCAACACAAACAAGATCTCCGGCAGCTCCGCTTACAAATGTACCTGCGACCGCAGCCCTAAATGGATCTTTTCCCCATGATAAAAATGTGCCAATTATCCCCGTTAAAACATCGCCTGTTCCTCCAACCGTCATTCCAGGGTTGCCAGTCGTGTTTATCTTTGTTCTATCTCCATCAGAGATGATATCAGTATTTGCCTTCAATACCATCGTAACTCCTAGCTCCTTAGCAGTTTCTTTCACTTTATTCATTCTTTCCCTGATTTCTTGAGGAGGAGGCAATGTTTTACCAGTTAGAATTTGATATTCCCCTACATGAGGTGTAAGAACTGCTGGAACCCCGTGTAGAATCACTGGGTTCTTAGACATTGCCTTTAGCCCATCAGCATCTACAACTGTTGGTATTTTCATCTCTTTTACTCGTTCTAATATCTTAAGAACCGCATTTATTGTTTCTTCCTCTAACCCTAATCCTGGGCCAATAATTAGACAAGTTGATCGTTTTAGTATTTCTTCTATTATCGGAATTCCTTCCTCTGATATTACTTCTCCCGGCAATTCGCGTACGATTATATCGGAACTAAAACTTCGAATGCTATTTGCCACTTTAATTGGGGTGGCAATTAAAACTAAATCAGCTCCAGTTCGGAGTGCACTTATCCCAGCAAGTGCAGGAGCGCCTGTATAATCTCTTCCACCTCCAACTATAAGAATTCTTCCATATATTCCTTTGTACGAATCTGGAGGTCTTGGTTGAATAAGGTATGCGAGATCACCTACTCCGGCAATATATTCCGCTTCGTAGGGGATTCCTATTTTTTTTACTATCAATTTTCCAGTATACTCTTCATTTTTTTCTAGGAGTAGCCCAGGTTTAGCTTTATGGAAAGTAACAGTAATATTCGCCTTTACAGTAGGTTTTTGTACCTCCCCAGTTCTAGGATTAAGACCAGTTGGTAAATCAATGGCAACAACAAAGGCTTTCGATGAATTCATGAGGTTTATTGCCGATACGATTGGTTCTCGTAATTCTCCCTGGATTCCTGTGCCCAGGATTCCATCAATTATTATATCCGCATTGATAACCTCTTTTTCAAGTTTCTTAAAGCGGCTTGCATCCATCAAGGAAATTAATTTAGCAGAAAGGTTCATTTTTGAAAGGATTTGCCAATTTACTTTTGCTATTTCTGTTCTAATTAGTTCTGGACTGCCAAGGAGAATAACAATACCTTCACATCCATAGGCTGATAAGTGTCTTACTGCTACAAATCCATCTCCACCATTGTTTCCCAATCCTGCGAAGAGGACGACTTTTTTTCCTGTCATTGGCCCATCTTCTGCATAATTTTCGATTATTGCCTCAACGATAGATCTTCCCGCATTTTCCATAAGTAAAAGAAACGGAACACCGAGATAGTTTGTATTCATATCCACGATCCTCATGTCTTCTGGGGTGATGAAGTCAGTATGTATTTTTTCCACCTTAACCATCTCCGTTATTTATTTACAACACTAAATTGTATAGGAAAATTAGTTGATTTTCTTCATATATTTTGCATAAAGAAGAAATGTTTCAGAAGAGGCCATAAACCCTCCTTATTCAATCTTAAATTTCTTTTTTGTTCTTAGACCTTTGTAAATCAAGTTGCACTCTACAATGGACGTACTCACTCCCTTGAGTATGGTGAAGTATCAAAAATCCAGCAATGTTCTGTTTGTCGCCAATAAATAGGACATCATTAAGAAACTTCAGAAATTTTATTCAAAATACTATAGCATGACCTCAAAAGTGATGCGAACTTCAGTTTTCTTCTCTTTTTCAGATTCTTTGGTAACATAGTGTAACTTTTTTACATTAACGGTTGTTAAAATTTTACTTTCCCAAGAAGATATTTTGAAGAAAATTGCCATATTCAAGTTAGACTACTGGAATAAACTTAGTATTGTTTGGTATACTTTTTTGACTGTCCAAGATTTGTTTTACTGAAACAGCTAAGAGTGAAAAGAAGATTACCCCGCCCATGCAGATTATTGCTGAAAAAAGGAATAAAACAGCAAAATTATACTTTTCTACTATCCAAGCACCAAGACTTGGTGCCAACGTATGTGCAATACGATGCACAGTTCCGACAAAGCCGTAAATACGACCTCGTCCTGTTTCAAGGATTATGTCAAACAGATATGAAACAACAAAGATTTTCCCTATGTATGACGTGCAATAAATAATTGCGATAACAAGAACTGCAACAATAAGTGTATCAACGATAAGAAGAGAATAAATGCTTATGCAAAAAATAAACATAACCAGAACATAAGGATTCTTTCTCCCGACTTTACTAGAGATTTTTCCGGCCACATAATTCGGAATCATCATAGAAAGTTGAATAGCCATCCAGAAGAATGACAGAGAAAAAATATCTACGCTGAATTTTAGATAAACGAACAAAGAAAGAAGTTGAAATATCATCCCAAAACCAATTGCAATAAAAAGATTACAGATAAAATAAGCAAAAAAGCTTCTTTTACATTTCACATACTTTAATCCTATTTTCTCTTTTCCAACATTTTTAATTTTTTCTTTCATTTGGTATTTTCCATTTATTTTTTCTGTTATAAAGAAAGAAAGTATAAGCGAGATAAATAGAAATAATATGCAGATTAAAAAGATAACAAAAATTGTCACAAAAGTACTTATGAAACCACCGAACAGGATTCCAGTTGAACCTAGAGCATGCATATTCTCGAAAGTGGCATATTTTTTCACTCTATCTTTTGAATTACTATTATCCGCAATTATAATGTCCGAAGAGAGGAAATATGCAGAATCTCCTATTCCCTCAAATAAGCCCAACACTAATACTGTAAAAGGATTTACGATGATACACATAAGAAATGTAGATACAATATATAGTGACAAAGAAAGCACCAAGACCTTTTTTCGGCCAATAAGATCGCACATAGAACCAAGAACTGGCCTAGTAATTATTTGAGCAAAACCTGAAACTGTGTAAAATAAACCTACTATAACAATTCCGTAAAGACTGTAGAAAAAAATCAATCTGATCAAAAAAATCGTTGAAAAGCCAAATGAATATGAAAAATTGATAAGAAGAAGTAAATTGTCGTTTTCGGACAAATTTTCACCAAACTTTCAAAATTTTCACATACCTTTTTCAAAAAGGTTTAAAAACTCCACAAAAATTAGAAGAAATCGCTCTAATTTTGAAAATTGCTTAACCAAAAAAATTGCGTTCTTAGTTCAGTAAATGATTGATTTTACAGGGTTCGAGCGAGAATGCTCTCTCCCTTCAGGGGAGAGATGAATCGCGTTTTTTCTATCGTATTCCGTGGTGTTTTTAAACCTCTTTATCCATATATCTAGTGATCCGATCTGTTCGGATCTGCAATTGTTGCTCGGCAAAC
>JAECRX010000253.1 GCA_016292335.1 Candidatus Sifarchaeum subterraneum
AGAAAAGGAATGATTGCAAGACATCCCACACCAGACTTATGGGAAAATTTCATAATCAAAAGTTGAACTCCTGAATTTGAATTAAATTTTTCCTTTTTCTTGATAGGTTCCTTGGTATATTGTGATATATAAGCACCTTACTGAAAATAAGATACACTCCCCTCAGATTGAACAAGAGTGTACGCGACCTCTTCCTCTTTCCTTTTCAGAATAGAGGAGAAAATTGAAAAGATCGAGAAGAAGTAAAATGAATTGCGGAGAAAAAATCCTCTCAGTGAGGAATCCCTTTTTCTTAGATAATTCCTATAATGGCCTTCGAGAAGGCTTGGCAGCTTAAAAACTACTAAAATCTGGTAACCGACAAATCTTTACGTGTGAGGCGAGATTTGCAATTTGGGCATACTCCCTTGACATGTAACCATTCTAATAAGTGGTCAACGTGGGCTAGCTGTCCACATTCTGGACAAGTTGCTATTGGCTCTCCCTTTGCAATCGGCAATGCACATACTGAGCATCTTTCTTCCCATTCCCAGGCACCTACAATTTCCAAAACAGAGTTTATATGATTTCCTTCAATTTCCAAGCTACTTTCTCTTGAAGATTCACTGCTTTCCTTGATTTTAAATATGATTTTTCTTCCAGAAGGAGGAACCAGTCTATCAAGTCTCTCTTCTTGTAAATTGATGTTGAAGTTGATTTTTTCCCCTCGAAATCTTTTTGACAAATTTAGCACCTCCCAAAAAAAGGAAAAAAGAGATTAGTTACTTTTTCTGCTTCTTATCCTGTAGAACCCAAAAAAAATTGATGCAAAAGGTTAAAGATTTTTTGCTTGGACAGAACTCCCTTTTTCCGATCCTATATCTCCGAAACTTTATTCTCCTTCTTCTGGCGGCTCAGGTTCTGGTTTTGAAATTTGTTCAATTTTACTCTCAACATCACTTGTTCGTTGGTCCAGTTGGTCAGTCCTCGATTTTTGCTCTTCGACTTCACTTATTGATAGTTCCATCTTGGATGTTTGCTCTTCAATTTTTTCTATTGATAATTTTTGGCTTTCGATTTTTTCTATCAAGTTTGTGAGTAAATTTACTTGCTGCTTTGAGGAATCTTCTATACTACCAATTTTCGAATTAATAGATTGCAATTGGTCTGATTGCGTAGTAACTTTAACTAAACAGGTATTTTGAGATTCAAGAATCTCTCCTTTTGAACTTTCAATTGCGCCAGAAATTAACCGACGATTTTCAGCAAGTGTATTTTGAAAATCTTGAAATTTTGAGTCAATCAATTGATTGATTCCAGTTGTTAACTCGTTCAGTTTCAAAGTGACTACTTCGCTGATACCATCAATTTTTCCCAACATTTCAACTTTTGATGATTCAATTCTGTCGAGAACATAATTGGAATGAGAATCCAATTTTAAAGAAAAATCGTCATTGATCTTAGCTATATTGTTTAAAATTTCATTTTTCATGCTTTCAGAAGAAGTTGCCAAATTTGAAATAGCAGCAGATATTCTGTCTTGATTCTGTGATAACGTATTCCTTACGTCATCAAGTTCGGATAGAACAGCATTGATCTGGGTTTCAACCCCTGAAAATTGATTGTTTAAAGATTCTTTCATAGCAGAGAGGGCAGTATCAGATTGATTCAATTTGTTTCGAATCTGTTCTAAGAGGTTAATGACAACTGAATCTAAATTCTTGACTGCAAGCATAGTTGCATCTTGCTTTTCCCCTAGTCTTTGATTCAAATTTGCATACTCGCTTTGTATCTCTGTCATTGAGTTCTCTATCGCATTTTTTAGTAAAGTTTTTTCTTCATCCATTATGTTTATCAAGAGTGTGTGGTTCTTCTGGAGATCTTCATAGATATCACGTATTTCCTTGGTGGATGTACGAATAGATGATTCTAGCAATTGTATAACATCCCTTGTGTGATCCTCTCTTTGCATTATTGCAGAGTTTGAATCGATAAGGATGCGGAATATTGTTCCAATGGAATCAATAGCCTTTTGCAAATCCTCTTCATATTTTCTGGACATGGCGTTTACCTCTGTAACATTTTTTCATTTATACGATTAATTTTTGCTTATTTTCGGGGTGGTAATTATGTTTCCTTAACAAAAAATTACTGCGAGTTCTTTAATTGTAGTCGAGCTTTCTAGAATAATAAACCTTACCCTTTATTATGATTTTATAGGATTTTAAGTTTATGTCATGAGATCTTAGGATACAATTCCTTATCTTTTTTTTTGGTTGTACATATATGGGAGAATGTTGGTAACCAGTATTCTTCGTGTTTTTGGATGGCTTAATAACTCTCTTGCTTCACTATTCATTATGTTTTCACTTGCAATTTTGCCTTTTGTAAATAATTGAGAGGCTTAAAGTATTCTGATTATTCGAAGAAATGCGTAAATATTAGGTTCTACTGTTTACTTATATGCTCAAAAAGTGCGTTCAATTTTTCTATTTAAAAGTAAATAAGGTATAGAAGAAAGACTATATTAGCTTATTTTAATTAAATGTCCTGGTGGAATACTTTGACCAAACTTTTTGGGACTTCTGGTATTCGCGGTCATGTTGGCGATTTGATAACCCCCCATTTGGCTATGAATGTCGGTTTAGCTGCTAGTAAATTTCTTAAAAAGCACGCTCGCGTTGCTATAGGGCGTGATATTCGTACTTCCAGTGAAATGCTTGAATTTGCGTTAATTTCTGGACTTTTAGCTGGTGGATGTGATGTTGAGAGATTGGGTATAGTTCCTACTCCTGCTCTTGCTTTTTTGACTAAAGAGTTAAATTGTGATGCAGGATTCATGATTACAGCAAGTCACAACCCTCCCGAATATAATGGTATTAAGGTTTACGATTCAGATGGAACTGCATTATTTCCAGAAAAGGAAGAAATTTTAGAAAAAATAATTTTAGCAAAAGACTTTGAATATACTACTTGGCAAATGATTGGTAATGTCAGGGATTCAAATGATCAATTTGAAAATTATACGGACATGCTTCTTAGATCAGTTAGTATTGAGAAGGAATTTAAAATTGTAGTTGATCCCGGTTGTGGAGCTGCTTCGTTCGTTGTTCCACACGTCCTTCGGGAATTAGGGTGCAAATTAGTAACGCTAAACGCTCAACCAGATGGTTACTTTCCGGGAAGGAAAAGTGAACCGTCGCCAGAAAATTTAACTGTTTTGTGTGATGTAGTTCAATCAAGCCATGCTGATATAGGACTTGCTTTTGATGGAGACGCTGATAGGATGGTTGCAGTCGATGAAAATGGAAATATTGCGCCTGATTCTTTATTAGCTCTTTTTTCTGGATATATATCAAATTCTCACAAAGGATGTACGATCGTTATTCCAGTAGATACTTCTATGTGTGTACAAAATCGAGTAGAGGCCTTTGGAGGAAAGATTGTTTACACAAAAGTTGGGGATGTTTTTGTTGCAAAAGCCATAAAAAAAACAAACGCAAAATTTGGTGGTGAACCTGCTGGGGCATGGATTCACCCTGAATACAATATGTGTCCTGATGGCCCCCTCTCTGCTGTTAGACTTCTCGAATTCATAGAAAAATCAGATCTGACCCTTTCTCAAAATTTAGATCAAATTCCAAAATTTTTTACAAAAAGATCCAAAATCTCATGTCCAGATAATTTAAAACAAAAAGTTATGGATATGGCTTTAGATACCATTCCTTCAAAATTTGAGCTAATTTCTGAATTGTTCACACTTGATGGGATCAGAATCAATTTTGAAGATGGCGCTTGGATTCTAATAAGGCCTTCTGGTACAGAACCAATTATTAGAGCGTCTGCTGAGGCACAAGATCATAAAAGAGCAAAATCATTGTTAAAAGAAAGTGAAAAGATAGTGACCGAATTGGTTAAAGAGGCAACTAAATGAGAATATTTGCCCGTAAATGGTCAACTTTTGAAAATAGAGTATGTCGATTGAAAACTTGAAATGACTTTAGGAAAAATAATTTGATCATTTCATAAGTTATTGGGTGGAAAGATGGATTGAAAGCAGTTCTACTTGCTGCTGGTGAAGGAACTAGATTGCGCCCCCTATCTCTGGCACGTCCTAAACATTTGTTCTATATTGCTGGAAAACCAATTATTGAACATACTTTAAATCGTCTGAAAATGGCCGGGATTACCGATGTTTTGCTTGTAGTTAGTTATATGAAAGAAAAAATCATGGAATTTGTTGGTGATGGTTCCAGATTCGGTATGAACGTTGAATTTGTGGACCAAGTTCAGCCTCTTGGAACAGCCCATGCTACCAAAATGGCAAAGGATTTTTTAGATAATGAAACCTTTGTTTTAGCTAATGCTGACGTGATGGTAAAATCAACATTTTACAGAGAATTAATAGATTTCTTTGGGAAGAACAAAAATTCTTCAATACTTTCGTTAGTCCAGGTAAAAGATCCGAGTAAATATGGTGTGGTAGAAATAGAGGATGGAAAAATAAAGAAAATCGTTGAAAAACCAGAACATAAAAAAGAAAGCAGCAATCTCATAAATGCTGGAATATACTTATTTCAGCCCGAAATCTTCAATATGATTGAAAGAACTAAGAAATCTCCACGAGGAGAATTTGAAATAACTGATTCTATTCAAATGTTGATCAATGAAGGATATGATGTGCGAGGATTCGTTGTTGATACATGGTGGATCGATATTGGGCGGCCATGGGAATTACTCGAAATAAATGAGTATCTATTGAACGAAATTGATCTGAAGATCGAGGGAATCATTGAAGAAGGTGCACACTTACAAGGCCCTGTAGGAATTGGAAAGGAAACAATCATTAGATCTGGAGCATACATAATCGGACCTGTTTTAATAGGCGAAAAATCCGACATCGGACCCAACACATATATTCGACCCTTCACTTATATTGGTGATAATGTAAGAATTGGCAATGCTGTAGAGGTTAAAAATAGCATTATCAGTCATAGATGCAGGGTTGGTCATCTCTCATACGTTGGAGACTCCATCATTGGTGAAAATTGTAATTTCGGTGCTGGAACAAAAGTCGCAAATTTAAGACTTGATGAAAAAACTGTGAAAGTTACTATTAAAGGCAAGAGGGAAGATAGCGGAAGAAGAAAACTTGGGGTGATTATGGCAGATAATGTGAAAACGGGCATAAATGTAAGTTTGATGCCTGGTGTTTCCCTTGGCCCGAACTCGGCTGTGGGTCCGGAAGTCTTGGTTTCAACTGATATCCCTCCCAATACTTTTATATTTAAAAAACAAGATCTGGAACGGATACGTTGGCTTCCTTTGTAAATCCTTCATCACTTTTGTTCAATTGTTTATTATTTTTCTCTAATAATTAAGGAAAATGTTTTTTACTTTTCTAATGAAGAAATAAGTAGAGAAAGTAGGTTTATCTATTATTATAATAGTTTTGTATGCTATGAAAAACAAAAAGAAGATAAAATTGTTTTTGACGTTTTATTAGATCTATGAAAATTTCTTAGCTTTCACTTTCTATAATTGCCTTTGTAATGTCATCAGGGGTAGTTCCTGGAGCTTGAATTTCATGATCTCTGTAAAAGTGATCAATGGCTAAAACAACTTCGTCAGCATCCAGTGGTAAGCCGATTAACCTATTTTCAAGTTCTTTTAATTTTGATGTGGGAACAAATGTAAAATCACCGCTTATAAAAATGTCGTTTATAACGTTATCAACGATTTCCGCTGTTATCCTTATTAAACCACCTGGAGACTTGTATACTGATTCAGCGATATAAGTCCGTCCCGAAACTTTTAATTTTCTCTTTTCAATCAATTTGGCGTGCTGATAACTCGGCATATAAAGCCATTCATTACCTCTATATTTTTCGTTTAACTCGTCAATAATTTGCTTTTCTCTCTCGGTAATTGCACCTGGAACTAATTTGACGTCTAGGATTTCTTCAACATTTTTGATAAATAAATTATTGATCTTTTCTCTTTCAGGTATATATCCTAACTCTCTCTTTATCGTTGTTATCCTCTCTTGTAAGCTCTTTGCCAATTTATCACGAAATTTCTCACTGGGAACCTTGAATATATTCACCATATTTGCGTAATCAAAATCAAGAATAAAATTTCCTACAAGAATGGCCGTATTCTCAATTTCTCCTGCTCCGTTGCCAGAAATCTTTCTTTCTTCAACTTCAATGTCGTTAACTGGCTTGTATTTAGCGGGTATTTCTAATTCGTTATATGTTTTGACAACGGGGCGTAAAAGTTTTTCATATACCTTTTCAATTGCCTTTGGGATTTTGGGGTTGTCCCTGCTAATTAAAAATTGATAAAATTGTTGTCCACTATCCAATAATACAGCTCCACCGCCAACAGAGCGCCGTACGATGGGAATATTATGTTCTTCACAGTAACTTACTCTTATTTCCTTTTCGATCTCTTGATGATAACCTACACATACCACAGGATTGCTGGGGCTACATAAGATAAGCGTATCGGGAACAATTCCTTCACTTCTCGATAAAGCGATTGCATGGTAGATTGACTGTGTGGTCAAAGTATCTATCATCCCGAGATTCAATAGTCGCCATTCTTCACTCATTTATTTCTTCCTCCGTGCATTATCCAAGAATGATGTTTTTAAAATTATCGGTTGAATAATTAAGTTGGTGGGAATCCCCCCTAAAGAAAAGTTATATGATGTCAACATATTATGCTCATCTTACATAACTTTAACGATAAAGTTAAAGTAGAACTTAATACCAACCAAGAATATATACGAAAAATAATTAAGTTCAACTAGACCACATATGTTTACGATAGTAAACTAATTTATTTTAGGTTATCTACCTGCTAATTTGTCAAAACCATTGAGTTTGTTAAGGAAAAACAGATGAACCCAGAAGGTTCCGATTATGTCCGAGAATTTAGATTACCTGTACAACATGGTTGAAAGCGATGTAGCCAAGCGTGAGATACTTAAAAAATTAATGGATGGCGATTGGCATGATGTTGTAGATTTGCAAAGAACGTTAAAATCTGTAAGAAAAACTATTGGACTGGTTGGTGTCGGAACACTTGTGCGAAATATGGAAACTATTCTTGCTGATTTATTCGAAAGGAGAGAAGGAGAACATACTGTGGAATTGCGACTCAACCCAGAGTACTCAGATAAAATCAGAAAAATGTTAGATAAAATCGAAAAGGAAGATCAATTTTTCAGGAAAAAGGGGATATTTTATTGATCCTGATTTAATGCCTACATCATGGTTCAAATTCAATACGTGGTCAGCTCATAATAAGAGTTGAAAGAGTTAACTCGGTATTTTTGTTCCTGGAAAAAGAATCGATCCATCTTTTATTTCTATATTGTCGCCTATGATCGCACCTAATTTTTTTCTCTGGCTGTCCACATATTCCCCCTTTATTTTGACAAAAACCGTTTTCTCTTTTACTGTGTCTTTAAAAACGACATTTTTTCCGATTTTACATCCAAATCCAATTACGCTGTTAGAAATTTTTGAATTTTTGCTAATAGCGGTATTATCATAAATAACACTATTTTCCACAGATATACTATCCTCAAAAATTACGTTATTTCCTATGTAACTCGACTTAATCGCGCATTTTTCAATAATTGTATTATTTCCAATAAAAACTGGACCACGAACTTGGGTGTCTTTTAAAATTTTCGAATTCTTTCCTATATGTATTCTTTTTTTCATCTTTTCTAACATGTACATATTTGCATTTAAAACGTCCCAAGGTCTTCCCACGTCAATCCATGAATCTAAAGTGTATCCATAACACTTTTTTCCTTCCTCAACAAGCTTACTAATTGCATCAGTTAACTCTTGTTCACGCGTATAATAATTTGATTCAAGATTTTCTATTACTTCAAATATTTCTGGTTCCAATAGAAATGTGCTAGCTGACGCTAAATCGCTAAAAGGTTTCTTTGGTTTTTCAACTATTCTCTTTATGATATTATTCTTCTCTAATTCAATTACACCAAAATCCCACGGATTAGGTACTCTAACTAAGCCCAAAGTCGCTGAAGCTTTTTTCTTCTTATGTAAATCTATCATTTTTTGGAAATTTCCCTCTAAAATTGCGTCACCATTGATAACAAGAAATGAATCGTCTTCAATGAATTCTCTGGAAACATATACCGCATTTGCCAATCCCAAAATTTCTTTTTGTTTAATAATGTGGAACTTTATTTCTGCCTTTTCACCTAACTTCTTTATATATTCTATTAGCATGTCTTTGAATTGATTAACGACTATTCCAATTTCAGAAATTCCAAGTTCTTTGAAAATTTGAATTACGTAAAAAATAACAGGTTTACTTAAAATGGGCAACAAGTGTTTTGGCCGTTTAAGAGTAAGTGGATATAGACGAATTCCAAATCCAGCTGCAGGAATGAGGCCTTTCAAGTGGTTCACCAGCAGAGAAAGAGCAAAATAGGCGATGTCTAAAAATGTCTGTAAATTTCTTTTATGTACTTTAAAGCATTAGTAGTTCTCATCAGGTTGAAGTACCCCTTCCGTTGACCTATTACCCCTATAGAGGCATCTAGGCACCTATACACTTTATACCAATAGAGGGTCTTACCTTTTCAACGCAGAGATCTTTTTTAGGTTTCTGTTATCGAGGTAGAGATTCACAGGATACATAGAAAGCATAGATAGAACGATCTATCTATAACGATTCCATGATCTTCTCGGCCATTACTTCAAAGACGTATTCAATGTTCTGACCAGTTATTACGCTGGTTTCGACATATAACGCACCAAGTTCCTTGGCAACTTCTTCTGCTTTTTTTTTCTCAATTTGTCTTTCCTCAATGAGATCTGCTTTATTTCCTACCAAAACAATTGGATGTTTCCCTAAATGATCTGAAATTTTTTGGTATTGTTCAATTACTTCCTCTAAACTGTTGGTTCTTGAAACATCAAAAACTAGCATATAACCTGTCGGCCCCTTCCTAAGAGTTTTTTCAACTACTTCCAATGTATTTGCACTGCCGAGTTCAAGGAGTGCAAGATTAATTTCAGTTTCTTCAAGTTCAATTTTTTTGGTAGAAAAGTCTATCCCGATATCGAAAGAATATTCAGCAGGAAAATCTTCTGCATGTTTTTCAATCAAACTAGTTATTCCGACATCAGCTCCGCCTAACATTAAAACTTTGAAATCAAGGACTTTTTTCATTTTTTCACCTCACGGAAACCCCACTTTTAAGTGGGAGAGGAATTAAGGAGCACAAGTTTTTAAAATTAAGAATATATGAGACGGATTAGAATGCTGATACACGATTCGGTTTGCGACATTCAGATGTTTTATTCTCTTTATATTACATTTTCGGGTCTTGATTAAGTTTCTTTAGCTAAAAAGAAAAAGTACATATCCTCAAGTGACAGACCACTAGTCGAAAATTCTATGATTTCCTCGGCTTCTAATTTTTCGAAAAGCTTATCATGTATTTCATCGACTTCTTTCTTTGATTGCGTGAAAAATCTGACAAAGTCTCCCAGCTTCTCATAGGGAAAACCAAAGGAGTCTAAGACTTTTGTTTTTAAAGGTTTACGCGGATATACTTTCACATCATAGCGATAGGGGATTTCATGAAAGAGATCTGACACATTTGCGAAACGCAGTATTGTGCCTCCCCTTCTGAGCAGTAAAATTTTATGACAAAGTCGATCGACAACCATAGGATCGTGATCAATTAGCCCAAGTGTTAAATCTAGTTTTGCGTCTAGCTTATCGATATAATCAATCACTTCTTCTTTTCTCCTTACATCGAGTGTTGCAGTGACTTCGTCTAGCAGTAAAATTTTGGGGTGTTTCAACATCCCTATTGCTAATCTCGTCATAGCTTTCTGTCCTTCTGAAAACCCTTCTAATCTTTCGTCCATGAGTTGATCTAGACCTATTTCCTCAAGAAATGGATAAATATCTTCGATATTAGAATCTTGAATTCCACTAAAGAATTTTAGAGTTTCACGAAGCGTGAGTTTCTTCTGAAATGAAAGTGCAGGGGAAACAAAACTAATCATATCTCGAACTTTTGAAATGTCTTTGAAAATGTCATGATCATAGATTTTAACACTTCCTTTATCCGGCAAATATATGGTCGCCAAAATTTTCAACAGAGTTGTTTTTCCAGATCCGTTGGGACCTACAATTGCCAAATTTTCCCCTTCTTCAAGCTCAAATGTTATTTCATCCAAAACTTGGATTTTCTTGTGAAGGAACGCACCTGTTGGAAATTGTTTCATGACATCTTTTACTTCTATAACAATCTCTCTCATGATATTTTCCCCTTCAATAGAATTCCAGTGTGCCCCATTTAGCAGAGAGTTTCTCAATCTGACTCATGACAATTAGTGCAAGGCCAATGCATATTACAGCTCCTAGTGAAATCATCAATATATCATTGGCGATGTTTGGGTGTATTCTCCCAAGAATGAGAAGTTCTCTTAAGAGGTAAACGCAACGAGTCAACGGAAATTGAAGAACAGATTGGGCAAGTCCAGGAAAAAATAGATCTAGGGCTTCAACTGGAAAGTAGTAGCCTGAAGCAATCTTCAACGCATAGAGAAATAGAGAGGCAAGGACACCTATCCTTTTGAAAATCACATTCAATGATGAGACAAGAAGGCTTACACCAATCATAAAGATCCAACTTAAAAAGAAGAGAGTAATAATAAGTGGAATAAGTGTTAAATCAACCTGAATTACACCAATAGCCCAGAGAATTGGAAAGATAAAAATCATGGCGATAGTGATCGTTTTTACGGTTGAGGAAAAGAATCGTGCAATCAAAAGCGTTCTGATCGAAATATTATTAACGAGTAAAAATCCAATGGTTCCTCTTGCAGCCTCTTCCTGCAACGCTAATACAGTGTCATCATATGCACGACCAAACAATGCCCAAAAGAATACACCAACAAGCAAGAAGTCAGCTAAGTTGTATTCAAAATTCTTAATTGATGTCGTTGCTACAATAGCTCCCAAAAATGTAAAAGCTATAATGTCAAGTATTAACCAGGCTACATCAATAACTAAATTGAATTTGTATTTCAAATCCACTTGGAGGTTTCGAACTACTGTGCTTTTCAATCTACCGAAATAGCCCAAATCTTAACCTCCTGCTGCATTTTTTTGGGGATTAGAATGAAAAAATTTCACGTTAACCCCTGAATGTATTTAGTATTCGTTCACTTATTTAATACTTTTTTAAAATCGTAATCCCCTAATTTTGACAATCGACAATTTTTCTTTAAAAATTATTGTGTTATAGAACAGATTCAGAAAAGAGAACCTGTCTGGTAATTTAAAGATGTCAGAAGAAAAATATGTAAGGGCAATCTTGTAAATGATACACATTATATTTCCAATCTTATTTTTTCAACCGAACTTATATAAACAAACTTTTTTATCATCTACCTCGCAAGAAGACTTCCTGCGCAAGCGTGGGGATGAATTGCGTTTTTTTCAAAGTTCCACAACATTTTTAAACCTCTCATTTCAATATATTTTCGAATTGAGCTGAGGTCACACTCGCCAATTCTTTACTTTAATCACAGATAAGTCAGGGCAGGAACTGCCCGTAGAGCCTGTTGAACATGCTCCATGAGGAGATGGCTGAATCAGGAAGCCCCATCCGATATGGTGGGGTAGTTTACTTTAACTGAATTACAAAAAATTGCCTTATGTCCCTTAAAAATAAAATAGAAAGCAAAAAAATCAAAGAAATTTTTATCGTTTTCTCGGCACAACAGGGGGAACAGCTACTGTTCGCCAAAGAATGGAGGGATGTTACCCCTGCTATGTCTGCAGGTGCCACCGATCATGTGTGGATCCTGAACTAGCTGCTGGCATGCTGTCTCCCAATCTAACTCAGGATTCAATGCTATTAGGGGCCACTAAGAAAAATTGCCGAATACGACACAGTTTTTAAAGGATAATGGGTATGTGATCTGGGGAAAAAATAAAATGATAAAAGTAAAAGAATTCGTAAAGATAAATGAAGAAGAACTTGAGGGAACCATCACACTTGTTGGTATGCCCGGTATCGCTAATGTAGGAAAATTAGCAGTTATGAGCATGATTGAAAATCTTAACGCGAAGAAAATCATGGAAATCTACAGTTATGACTTTCCTCCACATGTTCACGTCACCTCAGATGGATTCCTACGAATTCCCAAAAGTAAATTATATTTCTGGAAAGATAATTCACAAGAAATCTTTTTCCTAAGTGGGGATTACCAACCAAGTACTAATGAAGGTATTTACTCATTTAGTGACCAGATTACACAAATTCTAACGAATTTCAAATCAAAAATGATCATAAGTTTAGGAGCTTTCGCCTTAGATTTTTTCCCTGAGAAACCCGCAGTCTATGTTTCCGCGACAAAAAGAGAAACGTTGGATGAATTCCTCACGTTAGGCGATAATCTAAAGCTCTTCAAAGGTGGGACGATTACCGGTGCAAATGGGATAATTCCTGCATGGGGGAAGACCATTTACGACATTGAAGGAGCTTCACTTCTGGCAGAAACGACTCCTCTATTACGCATAGATCCAAGAGCATCGAAAACTTTAATTGAAGTTTTAAATAACAGGTTCGGTCTTAAAGTAGATCTTACAACGTTAGATGAACGGATCAAAGAGATGGAAGCTACATTTGATAGAGTCAGGGATCGCGTGGATAGAAAAAGAAGAGACCCAGAATTACCGCAACCACCTCTGCCCGATTTCTATGGCTAGTTTCCCCCTCCTTTTTTCTTTAATCTTTCTTTGTAATTCCTGATATACCTTCAACATTTTTTTTAATTATCCCTACAGATATTACAGAAAAAACACACATTTCGCCTGTAAAGTCTTACAGTTATGGAATTCAAAATAATGAAACTTGCAAAGGTGATTTGCATATGTTCGATGAAATTGAACGCATTAAACGAAAAAAAATGGCAAAATACACGAAAATGATCGAAGAAAAAAAGAAAGAAGAAGAGCAAGAGATTCAAGAACGCCAATTTTTAAATAAAATATTGTTGCCAGACGCTGCAAATTATTTGAATTCCGTTGTAAAACCTTCTACGGCTAAAAAAATCAGGAGATTGATTATTAATCTGATTTTAAGTAACCAAATTCCAATAGATCAAATTGAACCCTTGACCAAACTAGATATCAAAATTTTAGAACGCAAAGTTGAGGGAAAAGAATCAAAAATTTTTTATCAAAAAAGGGGTGAAGAAACGAGAAATTTATCCGACCTATGGAAGTAAACTACTACTAATCCTCCTCCTTGAGGGGTGGAGTTTCCTGAATCATTTATTCTCAAGTGAGACATCTCAAGCAGGTTCAACGGACAGTTTCTGCCCTGGATGAAACTCCGGTAAGCTGATACATATCGCTCTTTTTCAAACCGATGTTACAGATTTCGTTTTTGAAATATTGTGGAAACCATGCGATTCATTTCCCCTAAAGGGGGAATCTCCCCGCTTGATATTTATCAATTTTTTTGTATCAATTTTTGCTCATTCTACGATTCCACATGCTCGCTTGGTATTTGTAAAATTGCCCTGTGAGATTGACTTTCCTTCTATGATCAGAAACTGTGATTGTAAGTTTTAGAAAAGGAATTAGTTATAACTCTGCACGAAACAATAGGAAAAGTTGCTAAAGAAGTTAATGATCCCCTTGAGAGACCTAAAGAAGAGCATCAAGCTTGGTTTGAGAGGTAATGGTTAAAGCGTATCATTTCACCTCCTTAAGAAAAAGTTCTTCAAATTTATGTTAGTTCTGGGTTCGTTTGAAATAACGTGGGGAATTCTCCTTAATTTTAATTATCGTTAATAAATCAATTAAAATCTTTTAAATTACAAAAGCTAAAGATATTGGTACTGAAATTTTTTTCTAGGTTATATTTCCTAAAAAATTAAAAGAGGAATCTGAATGGGAGAAATCATAGAAGACCCTGAATTGCGGACCGAAAAAATGCAGGGAGTCATTGTTGGTATTATTGGCCACTGGATGTCTGATAAAGCCAGCGTTGTGAAAGCTGGACAAGGAGATATGCTTTCCAAATCAGAATACGAATTTGGAAAGGCAGCAGGTGCTGGATTACAAGAAGACCCAAAAGCTGGATATAAGGGTAAAGATATTGACTCAACGATAAACCTTGAAACCTATGCTTATACACACGTTGGCGGTATGAAGGCTGAAAAGGTAGAGGTCTCTGCGAAAAAAGGAATATGGCGAATGCATGATTGCACTTATCACAAGGCAATGGTGGACTACCCTGATCTCTGCGAATGGTGCTGTTGGGCATGTCAAAAGGGAATTGTGGAAGCTTGCCTTGG
>JAECRX010000039.1 GCA_016292335.1 Candidatus Sifarchaeum subterraneum
CCCCCCTGAAGGGAGAGAGCATTCTCACTCGAACCCTGTAAACAAAACTGCTTTAAAAGTTAATAAAAAATCACAAACGAAAGAGATAAAAAATTATTTTAAAAAAAGGTAAAAAATGGATCTCAACCAAAGTCAGAAAAGTTAACCTAGTTGATAATTGATCTAAAGCGATGAGATATAAAAAGATTTTAAGTAACCTTGATGAAAATAAATTTAGTTAAATCCGAAATAGATAAACTGAAACGCACCCAATGCGTCACTACGTAAATTAACATCATACACGAGCTAAAGATCATACCACAAGCACCAAAAATATTAAATGAAACACGAAATTTAAAATTAGAAAGAGAAAGTTAACCCAATTAAAATTAAAGAAGAAGGAGCTCGGAGAAGAATGCCCAAAAAACCAATTAAAATTGCAATTGTTGGGGTTGGCAACTTTTGTTCAGCTTTAGTTCAAGGTATTTTCTTTTATTCAAATAATGAGGGAAAAATTGGACTTGCACACCCTGAAATCGGAGGATATCAACCTGAGGATATAGAAGTAGTCTGTGCTTTTGATATTGATAGGAGAAAAGTAGGGAAAGATTTATCTCAGGCAATTTTTGAAATGCCAAACAACACACCTGTTTTTGTTCAAGTTCCCAATCTGAATGTGCCTGTTTTGAAAGGAAATGTCTTAGATGGTGTTCCTCATGGTTATGAGAATATTTACTTAGTAGATGAGACCGTTCCAACAACAGATGTCGTTGAGGCTTTAAAATCAAGCGGATCAGAAATCATTATAAATATGGTACCGAGTGGTGCTCAGGAGGCTAGTCAATGGTATGCCCAAAAATCAATTGAAGCGGGATGCTCCTTTATTAATGCAACTCCTGCTTTTATTGTAAGCGAATGGGCAAGCAAATTTTCGGAAGCAAATCTTGCAGTGGTTGGAGACGATATTATGAACCAGATAGGATCGACAATTTTACATAAAAGGCTTTTAAATTTATTCGTTGAGAGAGGAGTTCATGTTGATGAGACATACCAACTTGATATAGGAGGCAGCACTGAAAGTCTAGGAGCATTGTATAAAGCATATAAGATAAAAAGAGAATTGAAAACTGAATCAGTTAGTTCGACTCTTCCCTATGATACTCCCCTTATTGCAGGCTCTACAGATTATATTGATTTTATGCAAAATTACAGATCATCCTACTTTTGGATAAAAGGTTCTCTCTTTGCAGGGCTTCCAATTACAATTGATATAAAACTGAATGTGCCAGATGCTGCCAATGGTGGTAGCGTCTTATTGGATGTTATTAGAGCAGTGAAATTAGCAAAAGAGAAAAATATGACCGGTGCTCTTATAAGTGTTTCAGCATATGGATTCAAAAGACCACCGGAAAGATTTACACCTGAAGACGCAGTCCAGTTATTTGACAAATTCATTTCTTCTTGATCAAGAATTTAATTGATTATTTTCTTTTTCATTCAGCTGATACAGTCACTAGTGTTAAAAGTTCTTCTTCTCTCAAGATGAGTCTTCTTACTAAAAACAAAACAATTACCGCAATTCCAACTACAATCACTGTTCCGATCATGGAAAAGATATTGAACCCTAAGATGAGATACAATAAACCAATAGCTGCACCTAGAATTAGTAAAAATGAAGAAACTGTTGTTGCTAAAAATAAGAGATTAATATACCACCCATAATATTTCCTCATCATCACACCCACAACGCCTATGAAAGACAATATCCCGAATGCCATTATATATATCCCAATGAAAAATAGATCGGATAGAAGAAGTATAATAAATACACCACCTAAAGTTAAACCAGCTCCCAAAAGCGAATTTCCAACGAGCATCAGTATAGCCAAAATCGAAAAATCTTTTTTTGGGATGTCCCATCTGGGATATTGCGCTGTTAAGGGTGTTCCACAGTTATCGCAGAAATTAACTCCAGCTTCAAGTGAATTTCCACAATTTCCACAAACGATGGACAATGGACTACCATCAAATGTGCAATACTTGAATCCCAGTGGAAAAGTTCTATTACATTTTGAGCAATGCGTATAGGAAACATTCAAGTCTGGATAAGGATGAACATGTTCTTCGGGGGCAGTGGTACAATATGGACAGGCAACTTCATCCACACAATATTGAAAACCACATTTATCGCATTTTTTTATCTCATCACACTTTTGATAGCCTTTTTTTGTTCCCAAATAAATTATCGAATAGGAACTAATTCCAATAATTAATAAAAGCACAATTGACAAAATTTCTGCTATATCAGGAGGAAAGGGTGAAAAGTAGGCGAAGTATACTAAACTACCGTTCCAACTCAGATGTAGCCCTACTGCCAAAAAATAGAATGGAAAAAAATTTTCTAAAAAGACAGATCTTTTCTTTGCTGTTCTTAACCTGTCAGCTTTTGCAATTCCATATCCGGTTAATGTAGCTCCGGCAAGATGTATTGGTGCCATAGATCGGACAAAAACTTGAATCCAATAATCTAATGGATTAGTAGTTCCTAAAGCGGGTAAATTCAAAAACACATAAAGGTAAGTCTCAAGAACCGTGAATATGGATCCAATCAAGATAGCGTGGAAAACTCCTCTACCTTCAAAATCTAACAGTCCATCTTTTTGTGTATGAAGAAAATTGTTTTTCCTTTTTGAGAAATAAAACAACAAATTTGGCAAGGCTTTTGCGAATTCCTCTACTAGGGGTGCAACTAGGACTATAGTAATGACTTCAAGCAAAAAAATTAGAAGCTCCTCGGAAGTTATCTGAGGAAAAAATAGAAGAAAGATAAGGGCGTTAATCGTTGCAATTGTGTTCAGAACTAATGTTGTCATAACAATAAAGCAAGATCCCAGCAAAACAAGAAAAGTTATTTTGGGGTCGATTTCATAATCTTTCTCTCTCATAATAGCATAAGTAAACCACCAAGTAGCAAAAAGAATTGGCCCCATAACAAGAAAATAATTGAGGGTGCTAAAGGGAATGTATCCTATGATCCATAAAAAACTTAAGAGTCCTAACGATGCAAAAGAAAGAATGAAAATGAAAATGATTAATCTTCCCGTCCAAGTTGGTTTCAAATTGATCACGTTATGGAAGAGAACAAACAAAGATATATAAAATTAGTGTATTTTGTTTACACTTCTTTCTAAGAAAGATTTTTTCTATTGAAAACTCAATATTTTAAATGTATATTAATTGATAATTCTTTTAGGATTTTAATAATTTCAAAAAAAGAATCAAATGCTTGGATCTAAAAGGAAAAAGTTTTGAGAGTAATTTATCGAACATTGTACATATTTTGGGATATAACTTATCACTTATTAAGTCACCAAAAGCTACTCTTAAAAGAGTATGAATACCAAAGCATCCCCCCATAACTTTCTCTATTCTAAAATTTTCTAGACTCTCTAACTCTTTTTGCAAGGATTTTTTGTCATATGTTCTTAGATGGCCTTTTCCTATTTCATCAAATCCGAGACTGTTATCTTTCATTTTTAAGAGAATTTTCTCTATAAAAGGTGTCATGGGGATGCTTAAGAGAATAAAGTTTGTTGTTACTCTTTTTATTTCTTTAAGAGCCATTTCTGGGGCTGATAAGTGCTCCAATGTTTCTGCAGATATTGATGTTTCAAAAAATTTGCTTTTAAAAGGCAGATGATGCGCATCCGCAACGATAAAGCATATGTTTTTATTTTTACGTGATCTTTTTATTTTATTTGATGAAATATCCACTCCTACCGTAAAATTTGCTTCAAATAAATATGTCATTAACCCTTCTCCACATCCAACATCCAGTAAGGTTTTTGATTTTGGCACAATTTTCAATGTTTCTATTAATCTACGTCTTTGTTCATGTTTCAAAAAAATATTTGGAGCTTTAAAGAACAAGAATTCTTGATGATTGTGAATCTTCCCTTCTTTTTCATAATATCGACGTAGCTGCATATTAAGGCTTTTCATTCTAATTCTCACGCTTTTTCTTAACTTTCCTTTTCTGTCACTCTCTGTGAAATATTCTTTCTTTTATTTCCTTTTTGAATGTATAAGCATCTAATCTAAGTAAAGTTTTTTTACTCGTCCTTTAAATAATTTCTAAAATATACGCTTTTTTCTATTCATTCTTAACGAAAATTCGAGCTCCTTCATTCCTTGCATTTGTATATAAGACTGTTCCTTTATTCTTGGTTCTTAAGAAGGCATTCATGGCTTTACTTAATTCTATTGCCTGTTTCTGTCCTTTTACTAATGCAAAAACTGTGGGACCAAATGAGCTTTGTCCAGCTCCAAAAGCCCCTTCCTCCAACGCATACTCAATACAGGCTTTTACAATGGGATGCATCAAGTCTCTTGTAATTAGATTAAAACCCGCAGTTTGCAGTTCATTAAGTCCTTCACCGAAAGAAATTATGTCTTTTTCTATCAATGATGGAAGAATTTTCATCAAAATAAGTCGGCAGACTTCTCCTACTCTATGTTCTGATATTGGACATCTAGTTTGAAAAATGTTTACTTCCTCTTTTCCATGTTTTCCCTTAGTAACATTGGGAATCGTGAGAACAAAAAACCAATCCTTCGGAAAATCAAATCTTGCAATAATTGGTGGTGGAGGAGCAGAAGAAGCGCGGGAAGGCAGGAAAGATTCTTTTTGCTTATTCTTTCCAAACGTATGACCACCGTCTAAAATCAATCCTCCCTTATCAAATGCAGTTACCCCTATACCTGATGTGCCTCCTCTACCCATCACGCTGGCAAGTTTCCTCGTTGAAAGATTGAGGTTATAAAGTTTTGAAAATACAGTAGCTACTGCTAATGAAAGCTGCGTTGCTGAACCTAAACCTACATGTCGTGGAATTGTTTTTTCAACGAAAATGTGAATATTTCCCACTTTTGGAAATGATGTCATGAATTTTTCAATCAATAATTTTATTAGATGTGTCTCTTTTCCCTCAATACTTGTCTCTTTTGATTTAGTAGCTTCAAGTATTACTCCAGGTGAATCCAATGTAATTCCTAGACTTCCGTCTATTCTTCCTAACTGGCCATTTAAATCTATTAATGTAAAGTGAAGACGAGAAGGAGTTTCAATTCTAACTTTCACTTCTAATTTTCTCCTCCCACTTATCTATCAATTCTAAAAGTTGATCCATTATTTCCATGTGAACTGTGTTAGGAGAAATCTTTTTTGTAATATCATAGTAATGGTAGACTAATTTTTTTAATCTATTCGCCATTTCAGTATTTTTTTGCTCAATGTACATTTTAATGCGAGTACTATGGATAATACTTTCTATTACCGCAAAATACGCTCTACAGTAAATTGGTGTGATTTGATTAACCACATCGATAAATTTAGTTTTGCAAATAAATCTTGCTCTATTATTTGATTCCATCTCTTTTTCTATAACGCAAAATTCTATATGTGCATTTACATTTTTAAGTTTTGGTGCATTAACACACTTTGCCTCAATAAACCACGATTGTAGAAGTTTTATTGAATCGTTTTCTTTGAAGGCAGTTTTTAGAAACACGAGTGGATCAGTAGTTATATTTATTACACCACATTTTTGTTCATCTAAATTTTTGTAAGTTTGAGAACTAGTAAACGGGCTAATTAGGACGTTTTTTCTTTTATCAATCTTAATGCCCATTGGCGCTGCGTTGGGTGTATTATTTTTATTGTATGTGGACACTATGGTTTCGTAGATTACATTGGGAATCAAATCTAATTTTTTAAAATCTTTCACGTCATTCCCTCATAAATTATAACATTTACAGTAAAATGCCATACTAGATATGTGGACAAAGAGGTTTAAAAAACATTGTGGAAACCTATAGAAAAGACGCTGATCATCTCCTCCGTGAACAGGGGAGCATTCTCGCTCGAATCCTGTAAAGAAAGGTTTTTAGAGATAATGAATAACTAAATTTTTGGAACTAAGCATAATATTTTTATTAAAATTTACGTATAATTCCATAAATATGTTTGTCAATAATTTTTTAATCAACAAAAAACTTTTCGTTTTTCGGAGAATATCGCGTGATGGATTATCTCAAAAGGTTTGAAGAATTTATCGAATTAATTCATGTAACCAGCAAATTTTCACCAGTTAGGCCCATTCCAAAAGCGATAAAATTTTCTTCAAATACTGTGTTTCCAAAAAGCTCTAGAAATTTCGGTTTAATAAATTCTGGCAGTGAATTGATTATTCCTTCAGATTTTAAACAATCTAAATTACTTTTAGATATTATCCTCATTAGAGAGGCCATTCGTTTATTTATGCCATCAGTCCTCGATGATATTGAAGAACCAATGGACATAGGACTTGCAGCAGCTTA
>JAECRX010000040.1 GCA_016292335.1 Candidatus Sifarchaeum subterraneum
ACATCTTCCACATATATATAATCTCTAGTTCTTTCTCCGCCCCAAATGATGGCCTCTTCGCCTCTAAATAATTTTATAATCGTTTGCGGTATTAGATAACAAGTGTCTTGCCTGGGTCCATAAACGTTAAAGATTCGAAGTATTGTAATTGGAAGGCCAAAAGAATGAAAATAAGACTGACATAAAGCCTCAGCCGAAGCTTTACTTGCTGCGTAGGGATTAATTGGATTTACGGGATGCTTCTCATCTATGGGAAGATAAACAGGATTTCCATAGACTTGACAAGTGCTAGTAAAGATAAAGAGATTTAAATCTCTTTTTTTTCTAAGAGCCTCTAGTAAGTTCAAAGTTCCTTTGCTATTAACTTCAAAAGATCGTCTAGGGTGCTTAAGACTCATCCTAACGGAAGATTCCGCGGCTAGGTGAAATACGATGTCGATATCTTTAACAACTTCGTTAACAACTGTTTCCTCCAAAATATCTCCATAAAAAACATCAATTTGATCTTCAAGGTGTGAGATATTACGTAATGATTTTCTCACTAAACATCTGGCCGAGGAAACTTCATTTAACAATTTTTCTGTTAAGAAGGATCCAACAAACCCGGAAGAACCAGTTACTAAAACATTTTTTTCTTTTAACCCCATTAAAATAAACCTTGTTAGAATATCTTAATTGGTAAGGGATATCCTGGCGGGGGATTAAATATACAGCCCAGCAAAAAGTCCACCATTGAAAACTCCCGATTTCTATGTAGAGGGAGTTTGATGGTGATGTTACAAGGATATTTGAAGTTCTCCATTGATTTAAAAAACTTGTGTACTTTGGAAAGAATGAAGGTGTCAGTAATAGGAGAGAACAGATTTCAAGATGCCTGTTTTTGTGATAACACCCAATACCAGTCCTTCAGAATCTACGATGGCAACTCGACCCAAATGGTGGTTGTCCATTGTTCGAAGCGCATCAACTAAGGTTGCATCTGGAGAAACAGTTACAGGGGGAATAACCGCATCTTCTTCCTTGGCGTCTTTCATGTTACCGTCAATTTTATTCTTTACGACTAGTTTTGCGAAGTGTTCGCTGCAAAAGAAGCCAAATAAATTTCTGTCTTCGTCAACTATAGGCAAAACACGAATCCCTGTCTCATAAAACTTAATTGCTGCATCTTTTATACTTGTTTCGGGATTTATTTTTACCATTTTTTCGTAGGGAATTGCAAGTTCCATGATGGAAGTTGGTGGGATACTTGTAATCTTTGAAATTTCGATGAGGATCTTCCCAGTGCTGGGATAGAGGCCAACGATTGTGCCATCCAGTGCCAAGTTCGTGTTCGGTGTTGGTCCAATAACTATGTGTGCACCCACATTTATCTGGCTCATTTCACCACTTATTGTTATTTCAGCAAAAGATTCATCTGGGGAGGGTAGACGTAGGAGGTCAAGTTCATTAACTGTTGCGTCAATCTTAACTAATTTACCATCGTCTGATCCTACACGAAGAGGAACCTCTTTCCACTCCCCTGTTGGAAGTTTGAGCTCCCCAAAAGCACCAGGAGTTGGTATATATCCGCCCTTTGGTCCTGCTACACTTTCGACGAAGTTTAATGCCCTCAAACTTATCATGATATTTCGAATGGTTCCGTTGGATCGTCCAGTGGTAACAGCAATTTCATCAGATTTAATAGGTTTGTTCTTTTTCCGATAGATATCAACAAGAGCCTTTAAAACGTCTTTTTGACTTCCTGTGAGCAAGAAGGAATTCCTCCATGAAATTTCCATAACTGTAATTTGAAAAAATTATAATTATTCTTCAATTATATTACAATAATAAACCTTTGTAAACTTTTCTGCTGAAAGTAGTTCTGGGTTGCTGTTTTGGTCTTCCTTTATAAGGGGGTTCCTTTCTTCTCATTGCTTGGTTCGAATGATTATCCTATAATAAGCATACTTTTTCCATTTTCCTTTTTTTTCTGTATTTTGAGCCAGAAAAAAAAGATGCTTTTCACTCTCTCTGCTTTATGTTGACTTCGAGGGGCATGATTTGTTTGTGCCGTTCACTGATTTTTGAGGCCAGGGTTATCTTTTGTATGGATCGTTTGTGCCATTCTTTTGCTCGTTTCGCACTAATTGGCTTCTCTCCTTTTCTGTTGTTTTTTATTCAACCTTTTAGTCCCCAACCTAATAAAAAGGGGAAGTTTCTTGCAATCTGTAGAAAAGGGACATAAGCTACAAAGAAATGCAGAGTGGTTGATTATTTTGCTGGACGAAGCATAATCCTTTCTGGATAAATTTTACAAAGGGTTGCAGAATTAAAGTGATGGGATTTAGATTTTTGTTTTCAATTTTTCTACAAGAATCTCTGATTCTCTTTCTCATTTAAATAAAAAAATTGAGCAGTGGTGTCTATTCTGTGCGAATTTCTTCGAGGAGTTTATAACACGAGACGATTCCTCGATTATCCAGATGGATCAGGATAGGAACTAAATCTCCAGGTTCTATAGTCAAAAAATTTGAAATTTCTTCTAAACTTGGAAATTCCTTATCTAAAATTTCAAGTAATGTACCCAGTGTTTCGTCATCAATTCCCTTCATTTTGATAAGTTCATAGAGATTTGAATCTCTCAGAAGGATGTTTCGGATTTCATCAAGGTTTGTACTTATAAGTTCAAAATAGTAGTCTTCGGGATGTCTTAGGAGTTCATCTTCAGCTGGGTGGAACGGCAGTTTTGTTGAAACGGAAGTAATATTTCTTTCCACTATTTTTGATATCGGGGCCGCGAGATCACGAAGTTTTCCATTCCATTTTGGCAATACTTCTTTAAGGTCATTTTCCAAATCAATGATTATTTTTTCTAGCATTCGTCTAACTTTTGTGCTATCTGCTGTCCGATAGCATAGAGCGGCAATAAAAATATCTTTTCCCCATTCATAAACAAACTTGGTTTCTCCTGCACTCATCTCCTTGAGAGGATCTTTAGATAGAGCCGCTTCTTGAACAAAATGAGAGATAGCACTAAGGAAACCAGTGATCATGGAGGGATCTAAATACAATCCTTTTGGATGCCTATTGTAAATGCAGGACCCATCTTTGTAGCCCACATAAAGTCCTAGTAGCCGCACTACTTCCACATCACACTAACGAATATAATTGTTTTGAGAAAATTTCTGGAATAAAAAAGATTTTTCGTAACTAATTAAATTTTCTGTAGTTGAGGGATTTTAAATGACTTTTGTAAATTAACTTGTAAACATAAGTAACTATCGAGCGAGAAGATACACCGTATTGACGGTTGATGAATCAGATTTTTCAGAATGGTTTTAAAGCTTCACATCCAATACTTTCTTGGACAGGGGATAGGCAATGGGTGAAAGAGAAATTTGGTTAGACGAAATCGATATAGTTGATATAGGAATAACTTTAGTTACAACAGTCATAATTATTGTTTTGTCTATTTTGACCTTATTTATTGGTAACGACATCTTAACCCTTGCAATTTATGATGGTTCAAGGACTATCTTTTTTCTTTCAGAGTTAATGGGATTTTTCACAGATTTTGTTTTAGTAATGATTTTTGTACTTGTTTCTTTTGACATTATTTCTTTTCGTAAAAACCTTCAAAGAATAAGTATTGTCATTCTTTTGGATATTCTTGCCACTTATGCTATTGTCCTCATTATCAAATCTTTTTTCTTTGTTCCAAGACCTTATGCCAAATTCCATTTACATCCATTTGCAGCGCCTTTTACAGACAGTTCTTTCCCTTCAGCCCATACTGCCGTTGGCTTTTCTCTTGCCACAACTTTAGACTATGCGGAATCAAAAATCCGCTATCTAGGATGGGGTATCGCTTATCTTATTGGAATTTCTCGTGTGATTACAGGATTACATTACGTTCTTGACGTCATAGTAGGAGCACTAATTGGAATTTTTTTGACACTAATAACCTATTTTATAATTCACAAATTTCTCTGCTATCAAATCGCCAAAAAAAAGTTCTAAAAATCTATAACAACTGTAAACAACCCTTAATTTTCCATAGATTTCATCCTTTTTTTGAGACCCATTTTTCACACATATTCACGGTTGTATAGTATTTTTTGTTAGCAATCTTGTAATATGAAAACAATTTAACTTAAAAATGAGCCTTTGACAATTTATTACCCAAGGGAAAAGGAGAAAAATTGGATAATAATTTCGAAAAATTTTTTGGCATTCTTTTCAATTTTGTACGTGATGAATATTGACCAGTTCCACTACTTTTTTTGATCTTGCAGAGATCTGCGAAAAATTGGAGAAAACATCTAAACGATTAGAACTTGCAAGTATATTGGCGGAATTTTTAAAGACGGTAAATGAAGATGAAATTCGTCCAACTGTTTTACTAATTATTGGTAAAATTTTTACTCCTTCAGATCCTCGATCCCTTGAAATTGGCGTAAAAACACTCATTAAAACAATTTTGAAGATTAGTGGGATTACAAAAGAAGAATATTCAAAGGAGATTGGAAAATTTGGAGATATAGGTGATGCTACAGCTTCTATAATGTCAAAAGGAATTAAGTTGAACCAAAAAACATTATTTGAAGTTCCCAGAACGATAAAATATATTTTTTCACAGCTTTTAACCATTGTTCAATCCACAGGTCCAGGGAGCAGAAAAAAGAAGGAAAAAATTTTGGAGAATCTTTTTTTGAGAAGCACACCGATTGAGGCAAAGTATTTAGTGCGTATAATTCTCCAAAATCAACGAATAGGTGTTTATGAAGGAATTTTGGAAGAAGCCATTTCTAAGGCATTCCATATTAATTTAAATCTTATAAAAAGAGCCAACATGATTTTAGGTGACATTGGAGAAGTAGCTAGAGTTGCACTTACCGAGGGGGTGAACGGCCTTCGAGAAAAAGCTAAATCTCCAATTCTTTTTACTCCCCTAAAACCTACGCTTGCAGTTAATGCTGACAATATTTTTGAGGTGCTTGAACAACACAATTACCACACCGCTTTCGAATTAAAATTAGACGGTGCAAGAGTACAAATTCATAAAAGAGGTGACGAAGTACGAATTTTCAGCAGAAATTTAGCGAATATCACACAGAGTCTTCCTGACATTGTGGAACAAGTAAGAGAGTCTGTGATGGCAAAAACAGTTATTCTTGATGGAGAAGTTATAGGCATGGGTCCGGATGATAAACCACTCCCGTTTCAATACTTAATGAAACGTTTTAGGAGAGTTCACCGAATTCAAGAAATGATTAAAGAAATCCCTGTAAAACTCTACTTGTTTGACATATTACTTCTAGATGATAAAAATTTGATTGATTTGTCTTACTATGAGAGAAGAGAAATTTTGAAAGACGTAGCAGGAAACATTTCTTTAGTTGAGAGCTTAACTACTGATGAAGTTGATAAGGCAGAAGAGTTTCTAAATTATTCCATTAATTCAGGTCATGAAGGACTCATTGCAAAAAAAATGGATTCAAAATATTTTCTGGGCACAAGAGGGAAAAACTGGATCAAAATCAAAAGAATAGATAACTTGGATCTTGTGATTGTTGCAGCAGATTGGGGATACGGTAGAAGGAAAGATTGGTTGTCAGACTATTATTTGGCAGCATATGATCCCGATCAAAATGATTTTTCTATGGTCGGAAAGACCTACAAAGGCTTAACTGACGAAGAATTTGAAACTGTCACAAAAAGATTGAAAGAAAATATCATTGAGGACAGAGGAAAAACCGTAATTGTTAAACCTGAAATCGTAGTTGAAGTCGCTTTTGATGAGATTCAGAAATCTTCTAATTATCCAAGTGGCTATGCTCTCCGATTTGCCAGAATAATTAATATTCGAAGTGATAAATCACCCAATGAAGCAGATAGCGTATCAAAAGTCCGTACAATGTTCGAAAAACAATTTGAAAAAAAATCACGATTAGTCAATTAAAAAAAGAGTCTTGAATTAGAGTCAATGTTTTAGTTAAAAAAGCGAAGCCTGTATTTTTCAAAAAATTTTCAAATGGGAATCAGTTCTTTCTACAAGTTGGATAGCACCATTTGGACAGGTAAGGCATTGACCACAACCAAAACATTTATGTTGATTTATTTTTGCCACACTTTCCAAAACAATTGCATCAAAAGAACAAACTTCCTGGCATAGCCCGCAACCAATGCAGTTTTCAGTAATTAAAGTCGCATATTTGTCTCCTTTTACTAATCCATTAAGATTGTAATCTAATGTCGAAACAGTGGGGATACATCCATCTCTGCAGCAAATACAAATCGCATATTCTTGTTTATCCACACAGAAGTACAAACTAAGGAAAAAGCCTCTTTGAAACATTGTCTGAAATATTCTTTTCACTTCATTTTTACTAATCTTCTTTGTTTCTTTTCGTGCTTTCAGAAATTTTTCAGCCCCATATTTAATAAAGATACAAGTATCGACTGGATGGTCGCATTTTCCATCGTAAAATTTTTGGCATGGCTTTCGGGCGACTCTACAAGCACAAATACCTCTCACAATTATAGAATTTTCAGGTAGCTTTTTGATTAGCCATTCATATCTTCTAGGGTGTATACTTTTCCCCAATGGTGAGTAACATAAATTTTTCCAAAATATTTGAGAAGGGAACCTATTAGAGGAATTTGAGTGTGTTCAACGCTCCAATTAATGAATGAAATCCATCCAATTGATATTCTGGCGTAAACTGTCATTATTAACCTTCTTACCAGACTTCGTTCTTTAACGGATGGAATTTGCCATTTGGTCATTTGTAAATTCCCTTTACGGTTTAAAGCCAATACTGAAATATTTATCTCTTCTAATAAAAGGGTCCTTTTTTTATGGTCGCATACATATGTGATCACTCGTTTCTAGAACTATTTTCTATTCTTCACATTTAACTCTATATTCATGGGAATATACATTGAATCTGTTTCCTCTCACAAATCCGATCAATGTTATTCCCGTTTTTTCAGCAACTTTGACTCCACTTGATAACGGAGCGGAAATTGTGGCAATAATAGGTATGTTGACTCTTGCGGCTTTTAATACCATATCTGCTGGCATTCTGCCTGTAGAAAAAAGAACTTTTTTTCTAAACTCTGTTCTGTTCAGTGCAGCATGTCCAACAGCACGGTCTATAGCATTATGTCTACCAACATCTTCCACGATATTGAATAATTCTCCCTTTGAAGAAAAAATGGCTGCTGCATGTGTTCCTCCCGTTTTTTTAAAAATGGGACAGTTTTTATTGACTTTCCTGGCCATTTCAATGATTTTTGTTGCGTCTATAACCAAATCTGAGCTTATCCTCGGATTATCGAGCCGAACAAGAAGGATTATATAGTCATCAGACGCTCCACAAGTTGTAGTTACTAATCTAGCGATTTCTGAAGATTTACTCCTAAAATCTCCTTTTTCCAAAATGATCCTAATTGAATTTCTATCTATTGATAAATCATCAATGTCATCGATGGATTTGATTATTCCTTCACAGAGTAAATGGCCAACAGCAAGTTCTTTAAGCATGTAAGGAGTACAAAGTAATGTGACAAAGTGTTCGTTATTAATATAGATATTTAATGGAATTTCGGAAGCTATGTCTTCTAAAGAGGAAGATATCTCTCTTTCCTTTACCTTGACCTTTAACGCTTTATGTTTATCTGTCAAGAGATAATTCAATGTAAATATACCTCACCGAAGAATTTACTTTTCTGTCTAATTGTTGAATAAGATTACTTATTTTAGAATTTATTTATGAGATTGAAAATATTTGGACTCATATTCCTTTCCGAATAAAATAATCAAATAAAAAATAATTATATCCCTGCGAATAAATCACAACATTCTCGCAAAGATAAATAAACAAAGAGATACATTACATTATCATCAAAGGATAGGTAGGATATTAATTGATTCACTTAATTATTCTAATGGATAGTTACTCGGGACTAGGAATTCCAATTTTTGATGATGGGGAAGTCGGCATCGATAGCTCCATTTTTAGCGGGCTACTCGTAACCCTGAGTTTATTTACAAAAGAAATATCAAAAGGAAAAGCTGAATTAAGTGGTATCAATTTAGGGAAGTATAAGATTCTTTTTTATAAGATTCAAAACGCAAAATATAGAGGAAAAGAAAAGTTTCCCATTTGGGCTCTCGTCATGGATGCTACAGATAATAAAAAACACGCAATGGAGAAGTTAATGAAAATAGCTGAAATTACATCGCCTTTTGCAGAGGAATGGATCACATCAACAGTTATTCCAGAGCTTAATGAAGATCTGAAGAACGAGCTAAATAAGATTTTGACAACTCAACTATTTCCTAGGGACAAACTAAAGGAAGTTGATGCAATTCTCACCAATGGCACAAAAGCCTTCTTTGGTATGGTAATTTCAGATGTTTACCTCATAGATATTGATGGTGGAA
>JAECRX010000254.1 GCA_016292335.1 Candidatus Sifarchaeum subterraneum
GCTGACTGGAGTCCAGTCGCACCCCCGTTGCTCAACAGTGACCGTGAGTCCCCATCTCAGGGGGGTTTGCCGAGCAACAATTGCAGATCCGAACAGATCGGATCACTAGCTATATGGACAAAGAGGTATAAAAACACCACGGAATACGATAGAAAAAACGCGAATCATCTCCCCCCTGAAGGGAGAGAGCATTCTCGCTCGAACCCTGTAAAATGTTAAATTATGTGACTCGAAGGAGTATGTTCACCGTTTTTCAGGTGATATAATGATAAAAACGTATGATCTCACAAAGAAGTTCAAAGATACAATTGCAATCAAAGAAATAAATCTTTATGTCCCGAAAGGTTCTGTTTATGGATTTTTAGGACAAAATGGGGCGGGTAAGACTACCACAATCAAGTGTCTTACTGGTCTAATAAGTCCAACGAGTGGCAGAGGGGAAATTGCAGGATTCGATATCATAAATCAGAAAGGAAAGATCAGAAAGATAAGCGGTGTTCTTCCAGAAAATTTTAGTTTTTATCCCTCTATTTCCGTAGAAAAAGCTCTTGAGTATTTTGCCAGACTTTTTGGAGTTAACAAAGGCATGATAAAATCACGAGTTAATGAAATATTGAATGCAACCAAACTTGAGAAGTATAGCAAAACAAAGGTTGGGAATCTTTCTAGAGGTTTGAACAGACGATTGGGGCTTGCACAGGCTTTAATAGCTGACCCTCCAATCCTCATTCTAGATGAAGCAACTTCTGGGCTTGATCCAATTGCTAGAGATGAAATACATTCTTTATTGAAAAAGATGAACAGAGAAAAGGGGACAACAATCTTTTTCTCAACTCATATTTTGGAAGAAGTTCCAAAAATATGTGATAGGATTGGAATTCTGCTTCAAGGAAATTTATGCATTCAGGACGAGTTGAAACAATTCATCTCGGAAGCAGAAAAACAAAAAGAAGAGATAAACCAATTATTGAAGAGATACATGGTAGGCAACTTTGAGGCCCTATGAAAATAATATTTAGTTGGTGTAAGGACATGACAAACCATATATCAAAAATTTTGGCCATTATCTCAATGGAATGCAAAATGAATTTAGTGAAAATTAGATTTTGGTTAATTTTTGCCGTGGTTTTGTCGTTAACTTCATTTGCAGGAATTTTAACAGAAGGGGGAATTGAAGACAATCTACGACTATTTATGCCACAAGTTTTAGGCTACTATATTGGCATCTTTCTGGGGTTAGGGATTATATCTGAAGACTACGAGAATAAAAATTTAATTTTTTGGGCTATTTCGAGATGGACGATTATCCTTGGAAAATATCTTGCAAACGTAATTCTCTATTCAATAATTACTTGCGTTTCAGTATTTTTTGCAGATATTGTTCTTTTTATTCTTTCAGGCAATCACTATCCAATGGATCTAATAGTGCGATCGATTGCATCAAGCGGTCTCACGATACTCATAGTTCTCTCTATGACTGTTTTAATATCAGCATTTTTTTTAAAGATGATCCCGACGGCAATTGCGAGTTTTTCTTTGTTTTTGCTCTTGATTTTGCTTTCTTATGTTTCTACTATTCCTTTTTCTTTCGCAGGTAAGCAATATTCAATATCTTACATCCAATATTTTTCACCTTTTTTCTATGTAGCTGATTTGGGAACCCCATATCCTATTTCATCGCAAGATTTGTTAATTTACATTTCAGGTGCTATAATTCATTCAATTGTATTGCTATTGTTAGCAATAGTACTTTTTGAAAAAGCGGAGTTAGAAGATTTATAAAGTGAATTATACGTGTATAACGATATCGAAGAGGAAAATAATGAACTCTTTTCTGAAGACATTTTCATAATTTCTTTCTCTTTATATTGGGTGCTTATATGTATGATGTAACCGTTGTTGTCCCAGCATACAACGAGGAAGCGGTAATCGAAAAAAGTATTCAATCTCTTTATAAAATGAAGTGTTATAGTCGCAATCACAAGATAAAAGTGGTCTATTTTATCGATGAAGGTTCCGATAGGACACATGAGATAGCAAAGGCCCTAGAAGAAAAAATCGATTGTTTAATCACCAGAAAACCAGGAAATCACCCAATGGGGAAGCCATCTGCTTTACAAGAAGCTATGAAGTTTGTTGAAGGTGACTTTCTTGTTGTTTTAGATGCCGACTGTATACCACCAATCGACTTCGTAGATCGGATGATTGATATTTTTAACCATGACCCCAAGTGTGTTATTGTACAAGCTATTCCATATCCAGTCACAACAAATAAATTAGTAGAAATGTTTGCAAGTATTGATGAATGTTGGGGATTCTTCTTAAGATATCTTTTTGGAAGTGCATTTAATGCTACAGATTTTCTCGGGAGAGCTGGTGTAATAAAAACAGAAATCATAAGAAAATACAATTGGGAAGATTGTTTGGCGGAGGACCTCGAACTAAGTGCCCGATTGCTGATGGATGGATATCACTTCAAGATGATTCCAATCTATGTACCAGAGAAAAAAGCGGACAGCCTAAAAGCATTCGTAAAACAAAGAGTTAGATGGGGAGCAGGGTCATATCAAGTTGCATCGCGCCACGCCAAGAGTGTGGTAAAGTCAAAAAGACTTACCTTTAGTCAAAAAAGTGCGTATTTTACTTACATGTTACATCCGTTGACTTTTATGATTTTTCTTGTACTATTTTTAACCAATCCGATTTTACGTCCTACAAATTTTTCAGGAATCATGGTACCTTTGATTTATTTATCCAATTTCTTTTGGTGGTCTTTTCTCTTCTCTATTCCATTGATTGCCTCATGGCTTTACGTTTACAGGCTTAGCAATTGGAAAATGGCTTTATCAGCTTTCCTTCTTCCCTTTTTTGTTCCAATTTATTGGGCTATCAATATAGGAATTGCTTTAACATTTCTTTTCGGCGCGAAATGGCAAAAAACACCCAGATAAAAAAAATTAGAAAAAAAGTTACAAGGAAATATTTCATCGTCAATGAGGAAAAATGAAGAATTTGACTGTCAACGACTAGTCATGAGGTTCCAAGGAGAGGAAAACCGTTCTCCCGTTTATTTTCCAAGTTTCGCTAATTGCTGCTTCTCTTTCTTCATTCATCAGATCTATGGCCAATGTTTCTTGTTTGATATAGTCATCAAATTTGCTTACTGATTCTTTGACAAAATCATCTCCTTCATAGTATACCGTTATTTTTTGCGTATAATCGAGGTTTAAATCCTTTCGCATACTCTGAATTCTCCTGACGATATCTCTCACGATTCCTTCTTCAGCTAAATCCTTCGTTATTTCCAAAGCCAGATAGATTTCCATTTCAGACGTTTCGTCGGCAGCATATCCTGATTTTGGCATCGTTTTTACATCAACTTCATCGGGGTATAGTCTAATGGTTTTTCCTTCTACTTCGAGCTGTAATACCCCTTGTTGTTGTAATTCGATGGCTAATTGGTTATGGTCCAATTTTTCTACTTCAGATAAAAGCTTTGGAATCTTATCTTTCAATTTTGGGCCTAGAGCTTGAAGATTTAGGTTTATTATATTATCTGCATATTCACGGTTATCTCTTGTGAACTTAAGATTTTTCACATTGATTTCATCGGTGATTTGTGAAGATAATCGCTCTAATTTTTGTTTTTTCTCCTCTGGACAAATAATGATAAGTTCGCTGAGTGGTTGCCTCACTTTTATCCCCGCGGAGGATCTCATCGACCTACTGGATTCAGTTACTTTTCGAACCAAGTCCATAGCGTCTTCTAGTTCTTCATCAACAAATTGTTCTGAGTATTCCGGAAAGTAAGTCATATGAATGCTTTCAGGCTCGTCCTTGAAGATAGATCTTACGATGTTTTGGTATATTTCCTCTGTTGTGAAAGGGATAAACGGTGCTAACAATTTTACCAAAGAAACTAAAGTCTCGTATAGTGTTGTATAGGCGGATAATTTATCTTCATCAAATTGAGGTTTCCAGAACCTGCGTCGTGATCGCCTTACATACCAGTTTGATAAGTCTTCAAGAAGAAATTGATCTAGTTCTCTAGCAGCATGATGTAAATTAAACTTGTCCAAATGCTCTGTTTCTGTCTTTATGAGTATATTCAATTTTGAAAGAATCCATTTATCCAAATCCGACCTTTTTTCATAACTAATTTGCATTTCCTTTGGATTAAATTTGTCTATGGTTGCGTAGGTTACGAAAAATGAGTATACATTCCATAATGTATGGATAAATCGCCTAAGAGCATCCTGGACAGCTCTTTCTCCAAATCTCACGGAACTCCATGGAGCATTCACTGAGAAGAAGTACCATCTCATTGCATCTGCGCCATAGTTATTGAATATCAACCATGGATCAACTACATTTCCTCTGCTCTTGCTCATCTTGACTCCAACTTCGTCAAGAATATGACCTAAGGAAAGACACGATTGATAAGATTCTTTATTGAAAGTTGCCGTAGAAGCGGCAATAAGGCTATAGAACCATCCTCTGGTTTGGTCAATTGCCTCTGTAATAAATGTAGCAGGAAATTGCTGTTTGAAGATTTCTTCGTTTTCAAAGGGGTAATGCCATTGTGCAAAAGGCGCAGCGCCTGAATCGTACCAGCAGTCGATCACAAAGGGTTCCCTATACATGGAAGAACCACACTCAGGACATTTTAAGACTATTTCGTCGACGTAAGGCCTATGTAGCTCAAAATGTTCTGGCAATTTTATTGCCATTTTTTTTACTTCTTCTCGACTACCGAAACATTGTGTGTGGCCACAACTCTCACATATCCAGATTGGCAGCGGAGTTCCCCAGTATCTTTCTCTAGAAAGAGCCCAATCAACTACATTCTCAAGAAATTCGCCAAATCGGCCATGTTTTAGGTAAGAAGGATACCAATCTATTTTTTCGTTGTTATTGAGTAAGTTCTCTCTGACTTTTTTCATAGCGATAAACCAAGTGTCTCTGGCGTAATAAAGTAAAGGAGTTTCACACCGCCAACAAAATGGATACGTATGAGTATAAGTCTCTTCTCTGTAAAGCGACCCTTGATCTTTAAGCATCTTAATTATTTTTGGATCAGCCTCTTTTACGAATAATCCTTTCAGAGGTGGAATTTCATCAGTAAATTTACCTTCTTCGTCCACTGGTTGTGCAAAGGGTAAGTCCCAAATTTTTCCGGTTTCAAAATCCTCAGCCCCAAAAGCAGGTGCCATGTGGACGATGCCAGTCCCTTCTTCCAATGTTACAAAGTCAGCAGTAACCACGAAATGTGCACGTTTTTCGAGAATGATGAAAGGAAAGAGTGGTTCATATTCCATATTCTCTAATTGTTCACCCTTGAATGTATCCAGGATGGTGTAAGAATCTGTCACTACTTTTTCAACAAGTTCTGTTGCAAGGATGTATTTTTCTTCAAAATAGTCCTCGACTAGACTGTATGAAAATTCAGGATGAACTGCTAGACCCATGTTTGATAACAAGGTCCAGGGAGTAGTAGTCCATGCAAGGAAATATGCATCTTCGAAACGCGGATCTTTATCTTTTACTTTAAATTTGATGTAAATAGATGGATCTTCTGTTTCAGAATAACCCAAGGAGACTTCATGGGAAGATAAGGGTGTACCGCACCTAGGGCAATATGGGACTACGTATCTGTCTTTATAAAGAAGTTTATTGTCCCATAATTCCTTTAGTGACCACCAGATGGACTCCATGTAGTCATCTTCAAGGGTAATATAAGGATGGTCCATATCTATCCAAAAACCAATCCGTTCAGTCATCTTTACCCATTCTTTTTCATATCTAAAGACACTTTCTCTACAAAGATTGTTGAATTTTTCTATTCCATATTTCTCGATTTCCGGTTTCCCGGATATTCCAAGTTCTTTTTCAATTTCTAACTCTACGGGTAACCCATGGCAATCCCAGCCAGCTTTTCTTGCGACGTTGTACCCCCGCATACACCAAAATCTTAATACAATATCCTTAACACATCTCGTGAGTACATGACCTGGATGAGGTAGCCCATTAGCCGTGGGTGGGCCTTCAAGGAAGATAAAATTTTTTTCTTCTTTACTTCGCAGTTCTTGCGTTTTTTCAAAAATTTTTTCTCTTTTCCAGAAGTCAAGGATTTTTTCTTCGATTTCAGGAAAATTAGGAGATGGATTTACCTCTCCGAAAACCGTCAAATAAGTCACCACCAGAAGTTTTTTGGCAGATTTATATTGAAGATGAAGAGTTTTTCATGAATTATTATAATATAATTAAAAGAGTGTAACTATTTTTATAACATTTATCGTCCCCTGCGAGTCATCCGAAAACCACCTTAAGCATTGGGCTCTCATTGATGGCTCGTCTCATGCACAAGAACGTACTACGAGAGATATACTCGTAGTATTCCGTTATCGCATAATTCATTTTATTCACTATAGTAACCTCTATAAGAATTGAAAAGAGAGTTAGAGAGGAGGGGACGAGTCTCCCCGTTTGCGGTTGGAGATGGGGGGCCGAAACTATAGTAGACCATTGAGAAAAAATCAAAATAATATAAATGCCATGCGGAAAGCAAACGCCCGATTTGCCAAAGAAAAAGCCTTTATTCCTTTGTAGTGATGTAATTTCGAAGGAAAACACGCTTGGTATTTGAAAATCCATTTGAATTTGTACAAGAAAGGGAGGTAATCTCTTCCTGAAATGATTAATCGGAAGTACTGGGATTGATTTTGTGATCCCTCACTATTAAGTCCCTCATCAAAAGGAATATCTTTGTTTCAGGGTTAAAATGATTGGTTTATTTTTTAAACTTTCTATGGGGCTGTGAAAGTTGAAAAATACATCCTGAAAATCTCGAATTTATGAAAAAGAAGAGTATTAGGATTCTTCTTTTTCAATCCACCATTTGGGCGCGACATTATCGCTTCCGCATTCAGGACATGTTGGTTTCAACCGATATAAACCGTCTTCATCCTTGCTTTGCTTAAAGTTGGCAAACTGGAATTTAGCTTTGCACTCTTGACATATGTATACATCAGGTCGTTCCAACTTATTTACTCCTTATCTTTTCTATTTAGATTCTGATGTTTATTTAGCTCCTAATCTTTTTTGCCTAAATTTAAAGATTTTTCCGAAAAAAATTTAAAA